>NZ_JBFAET010000025.1:0-73281 GCF_040642095.1 Streptomyces sp. NPDC020362 | reverse complement strand
CGCATTGTTTATTATGTTGCGGTGTGTCCGGCCACCCCATGGTAATTCAGGTGCCGTGGTTGCGGGGCGGCCCGTGGGGTGGTCGGGGCGGGGCCCGGCCGGCCGGACCGCAGCCGCCCGGAACACGATCCCGGAATCCCCCGACCCCAGCACGACCTCGAAGGCGCCACCCTCGCGGAAGGACACCCGGACGTCCTTCGCCTCGGCGGGACCCCACCCGGTGACCCGAAGCCCCGTCACCCCGGTGAAGACCAGATGGAACTCGAAGGCGTTGAAGCCCTGCCCCTCCCACTCCACGGGCGGGTTCACGGGAAGCAGTCGGGTGTCGAACCCCAAGGTCACGGAGTTCTCGCGTTCGTCGATGTGCACGGAGAAGAGATCGCACGCGTCCGGCGCGGGCGGATCACCCCCGTACAGCGCACCCAGGCAGTCGGGGGAGGCGAGCAGCCGCAGCCAGTCACCGCCCATGGAAGACCTTGCGGTGCGTGGCGGGCAGCGAGCCGAACAGCCGGGAGTCCACCCTGCTCAGGAAGAGATGCGGCCCGTCATCGGCTCCCCCGGGCCCGCGCCGGAAGGCGCTCACATGCCGTACGACCACGGAGGCACTGCACTCGAACCGCAGGTCCACGCCCGTCCCTGCGACCGACACCCGCATCCGCCGCTCGCCCCCGAACGGCACCGTCCGCAGATCGCCCACGGCAGGCGGCTCCCACTGCGCGCACAGCAGCGGCTCCACCGCGCAGAACGCGAACTGGCACTGCACGCCGTCCATGCCCGCTTCGGCCCACTCCCGCGGCGGCGACTTCGGAAAACACGGCAGGTCGACCCGCAAGGTGACGGCGGGCCCACGCCGGTCGAGATGGACGGAGCGGACCCGCACCCCCTCCAGGCGGGGGACGTGCCCGTAAAGGGACCGGAGCACCTCCGGGTTCACCAGGAAGCCTTCGACAGAGCCCGACACCCCCGCATCGTCTCATCCGGAACGCCCCTGTCCCCGGGGCCGCATCGACACCAGCTTCCCCCAGACCGCCATCCGGTACCGCGAGGTGAACTCGGGGGTGCAGGTGGTCAGGGTGATGTAGTGGCCGGGCTCGTCGTACCCGTAGGAGGGCCTGACGAGCGAGCGCGGCACGGGCCGTACGACACCGGAGTCCCGCGACGACGTCTGCGGCAGGATCTTGTCGACGGCGTAGGTGTACGTCGCCGTTCTCGTCTCGACCTGGACGGTGTCCCCGCGCCGCAGCCGGGGCAGGTGGCGGAAGGGCTCACCGTGGGTGTTCCGGTGCCCGGCGAGCGCGAAGTTCCCGGCCTGGCCCGGCTGTTGGGTGCCGGGGTAGTGGCCGACGTACCCCTTGTTGAGCACGTCCGGCTTGCTCACGCCTTCGGCGACGGGGACGCGCAGGTGCAGCCGCGGGATCGTGAGGACGGCGTACGCCTGGGAGGGGCGGGGACGCCCGGAGACGATGACAGTGCTGTCCGACCGCCGGCCGCCGCCGTCGGCCGTGCCGGCCGCCGCAGACGGCGACGGCTTCGGACCGGAGGGCGCCGCACCCGAGGCCGAGCCACCCCCACCCCCGGTGCCCCACTCCTTCTCCAGGGCCGCCACCTTCCGCTCGGCTCCCTGCCGGGCCTCCCGGTTGGTCCACCACAGCTGGTGCACGACGAGCAGCATGAGGACGGTTCCGACGGTGACGAGCACCTCGCCGCCGCCCCACAGCCCCCGCCGCCACTTCGCGCGCCTGCGCCGATCACGGTGCCGTACGACTCTCATCCGCACACCCACCTCTACGGGACCTCTCCGTGAGCCGCCCGCACGATAGGCCGGGACACGCCAACTCACCAGAGCGGCAGGGATTCCGGGTCCGCGGGCCGCCCGCATCCGGGGTCACCGTCCAGCGGGGCGACTCAGGTGGACGGAGTCGTCGTCCAGCGGGGTGACTCAGGGGGCTCAGAAGGCTCAGGGGGCTCAGAAGGCTCAGGGGGCTCAGAAGGCTCAGGGGGCTCAGAGGGGTCAGAGGGCTCAGGGCAGCGGAAGGGCGTCCTGGTATCCGTTCACCGGCCGGGCGACCTTCCGGACGGTACGGGCGTCGAGCGCGACCGGCGCGGAGGCGGTGCCCAGCTTCCCGCCGGCGTGCCAGGTCCCGGTCACCGTCACCCAGGTGTTGGCGGGCAGCCTGGTCCCGCCGTAGATCCGCACCTTCACGGACTGGGCGTCCGCCGCGCAGCAGTTGAGGATGATCCGCGTCAGGTCCCAGCTGCCCTTCGGCCCACCGGGCGTGACGAACCCCGTCATCCGGATGCTGCGCCCCCTGATGGCCTGCGCCCGGTCCTGCTGCACCCGGCTGGTGAAGTCGGAGAGGGTCATGGGGACGGGCGAGCCGGCGGGGAGCGGATCGAAATCGCTCTGCTCGGCGACGGCCTTGGGCGGCTGCCGGGAGGCGGTGTAGGCACCGAGCGCGGGCGGGGCGTAGAAGAGCAGGCTGAGCGCGGGAAGGAGGAGCAGCCAGGACACACGGGGCAGGGAGGAATGATCGTGCCCGTGCCCGCTGTGCTCTTCTCCCTCCTCCTTCTGCCGTTCGTCCTGCCTGTCGAGCACCGCGCCGGCCAGGCCCAGCAGGAGCAGCACCACGCCGGAGGCGACGAGCAGGGGCCGCATCCCCTCCTTGACGTACCTCAGGCACAGGTCGGTGAAGAGGGAGACGTGCAGCAGCCCGAGCCCGCAGAGCACGAGCAGGACCGCCTGGAGCAATCGCTTCACAGCAGCACCCCGCCGACCACCGAGCTGCACGCCACGGCGACCACGACCGTGGCGGCGGAGAACCGTACGGCGAAGGCCCGCCCGAAGGTCCCCGCCTGAAGGGCGATGAGCTTCAGGTCGACCATGGGCCCCACCACCATGAACGTGAGCCGCGCGATGGGCGGGAACCCGGTCAGCGAGGCGGCGAGGAAGGCGTCGGCCTCGGAACAGACGGCGAGCAGCACAGCGAGCCCGGCCAGGAAGAGCACGGAGAGCCAGGGCGCCCCGGCGAAGGTGTCGAGCACGGACCTCGGCACCGCCACGTTGAAGGTGGCGGCCGCCATGGCACCGAGCACGAGAAACCCGCCGGCGTGCAGGAAGTCGTGCTGGAACGCGAGCCGGAACTCGTTCCACCGACTGCGCCCGTGCCGGTGTCCGGTGTGCCGCGCGGCCGGCCGCAACCACTCCGCCCGCCCGAACCGCAGCCACAACCACCCCATGACGACGGCGGTGACGAGCGAGGCGACCAGCCGGGCCAGCACCATGGCGGGCTTCCCGGGAAACGCGATGGCGGTGGCGGTGAGCACGACCGGATTGATGGCCGGCGCGGACAGCAGGAAGGCGAAGGCGGCGGCCGGGGCGACCCCGCGCCCGATCAGACTGCTGGCGACCGGCACCGAGGCGCACTCGCACCCGGGCAGCACGGCCCCGGCGACACCGGCGACCGGAACGGCGAGCGCGGGCCGCCGCGGCAGCACCCGGCTGAACACCCGCTCCGGCACGAACGCGTTGATCGCGCCGGACAGGGCCGTACCGAGCAGCAGGAAGGGCAGGGCCTGCACCGTGACGGCCAGGCACACGGTCCGCCACGCCTGCACGGCGGGGGCGTCGCCCCAGCGTCCGAGGAGAACGACGGCCGTGCCGGGCACGACGGCGGCCCCCGCGAGGAGCAGCGGCCAGTACCGGGGCGGCTCGCCCCGCAAGCCCCCCGACCACCGTCCGTCCTCCCGCCGTCCGGCCTCCCGTCCGTCGGCCTCTTCCCCCGCACCGGCTACGGCACCGGCTGCAGCACTTGCCGCACCGGCCACTGCACCCGCCGTATCGGTTCCGGCACCCGGCGCACAGGCCACGGCACCCACCGCATCGGCTACGGCACCCGCCGCACAGGCCACGGCACCCACCGCATCGGCTACGGCACCTGCCGCACCGGGGTCGGCACCCGTCGCACCGGTTCCGGCACCGGCCGCACCGGCTGCGGCACCGGCCGCCGTCTGGTCCCCGGCGGCCAGGGCACCCGTCTTCTCCATGCCGACTCCGCTTGTCGATGTCCGCGTCGAAGATAACCGTCCCCCTCGGCCGTCCCCCCATCGCCCAAGAGCCGGCGCCCACTTCCCCACCTCCTCTTTCTCAACTCTTTCCCTCCGCTTTGTGCCTCACGTTCCCTCCCCTGTGCGCCTCACGTTTGTCACCGCCCGGCAGTACGGTGTCACCCATGCGCCCCGACACTCCTGCCGAGAACGTCGACCACACCGCCGAAGCGGCACGCCTGGAGCGGACCGCCGGCCTGTATCCCGAGGACACCGAGGCCCTGCTCCTGCGCGCCGCGGCCCACCTGGAGCTGGCCGGCGACCGCCCTGCCGCGACAACGCTCTACGACCGCCTGCTGTCCTCGCCCGACAGCCTGGAGGGCCCTGCTCTGGTGCGGGCTCTGAAAGCCTCGAACCTCTGGGAGTACGACCACGAGGCAGAGGCAAGGGCGATCATCGACGGAATCCGCGCATCGGCGCCGCGCGACCCGGCCCCGTGGGTGATCGTGGCCGAGGCCCTGGAGGTGCACGACGAGCTGGAGGCGGCGGCGGAGACGTTCACGGAGGCGGCGAGGCTGCTGCTGACGGACGGGGCGGAGCCGCCGTACTCGACCCATCCCCTGCTGTTCGGCCGCCACCGCGTCCGCCGCATGCTGGGCCTGGCCCACGACGACTGGGACGCCCTGGCGGACAGCCTCCACGCGTCGCCGGTCTCCCTGGACGAACTCCACGATCCGAAGCGCGTGTGGTCCCTGGGCTCGGACAACCCGGCGGAACTGCAGGCGGAGATCTCCCGCCTGCAAGCGGAGCTGGGCGCGTACCGGGAGGCCCTCTCCCGCCCGTTCCCGGTGGCGATGCTGCACTGGCCGACGTCCGAGCTGGACGAACTGCTGTCGGCGTACCCGGACCTGGCGGCGGAGTACCCGTCCCACCCCGAGCACCTCACGACCATAGAGTCCGCCCTGCGCGAGCTGTCCTCTTCGGGAACCCCGAACCTGGGCATCGTGACGGGCACGGTCCCGTCGTACGAGGCATTCGCAGCGTCGGAGGGATCATCCCCCGCAGACGCGACACTGCTCCCCCAGTACGCGACGACACTGGCGGCCCGGGGACGAGCGGTGGCTTGGCCGCCGCAGCGCACGGCCGATTGCTGGTGTGGTTCTCCCGAGGACTACGCCACCTGTCACGGAGCATAGGGACACGCCCCAGCCAGGAGCTCGGGGACGCCCAAGCCGCGGCGAGGGACAAGCCGCCGGCCTCACCCAGAGTGCCCGCCGCTGACACGCGCCCGCTCCGCCCAGCCTTCCAGCCGACCGGACCGCCGCCCACCTGGGCCCCGCTTCCCCGGGCCGCCCGCTCGCTTCTCCCCTGTGCTGGAGCGGCCCGGGTCAAGGGTGGCCCGAAGGGCCATCGGCGCCAGCCGACGCGAGAGCGCAGCGGAGCGGAGCGGGAGCGCCCTTGAGGCGGGCCGCGGAAGCACGACACTGCAAAGAAGCGGGCGGCCTGGCAGCACTAATGTGCTCCGCCCAGCCAACTGGTCTGATACCTCAGGGAGAATCCTGACCGACATGACCATATTTGCATACTCATTATCTGATATCTCAGCAAATGCCACTAAAAGGATCTCAGTAAGTGGCAGCGCTAGCCAGATCAGGACCGGCGCAAACATGACTAACCGTTGGGCAGTGATCCACTAAGTCGGCCATACTCCTGAACATGGACGCCAGTGCAGATGATGGACCGATAGCACCAAACGGGATCCCGTGGTGGGAACTCAGGATCCAGCCAGGCACACGGAGGAAGCGATTCGGGCAAGAACGTCGCCTAGCAGCTTGGCTTTGGTATAAAAAGGAAATCGGCGACATATTTACGATGAATGAGCTCCGTGACGCACTGGGTCCGGACATCATCGGACGGTCAGAGCACCTCAATCGGCGCCTTCGTACCCTGCGCGCAGCAGGATGGGCCATCCCGTCCTACAAGGATGACGCTTCGTTGAGGCCGGACGAGTATCGGCTCCAGACAAAAGGCGCTCGGTACTGGCTCGACGACGATCGACAGGCCTACAAGCGATTCGCACCATCGGCTCGCGCTCGGCGCGAGGTCATAGATCGCGATGGCAGGCGCTGCGTTGTCTGCGGGATCGCAGCTGGTGAATCCTACCCAGGTGAGCCCAGCAACAAGGCCCGGCTCACCATAGGGCACCGGGTACCGCAGGAGCGCTTGAGGACTCGTGGCGCCGCCGACGACATCAACAACTGGCGAACTGAGTGCGCACGGTGCAACGAACCAATGCGGGACGAGCTCCCCGACCCCAGACGGTACGACGAGGTACTAGCCCAGGTTAGGCGTATGAGCCGTGGAAGCAAGGGAACGCTGCTCCTCTGGCTGCGACAAGGTGAGCGGACTCGCTCAGAGCTTGACCGCGTCTACGATCTAGCCCGGACTCTCACTCACAATGAGCAACAGGATCTCGCCGCCTACTTGCATACCAGTTCAGCAGGCTCTAGTTAGGAGCATTTCTAAGTGACAGCGGCGCTTACCACATCGAGAAATAATTTTCACACCGAGCTTGTCACCAAGCAGACGCTCTCACTTTCTCCAGATGGCGTGGCCTCAAATGCTGACAGCAGCCAGAGGACCAGCGTAGCAATCGCACTAAGTATTGCAAAAGACCTCTCGGCTTCGACTATCCCCAAGAAACTTACGGGACAGCGAGTCGGAAAGCAGTTCGAAGAGGCCGTCGAAGGCTTTCTATCTGATTCGTTCCCCCTCTTTCAATCTCTGCGCCCCGGCGCTTGGGCCATCCGAAACGTCGGGGGATCACGAGCCGAGTATCAGATTTCAAAGTACGAGCCCTACACTCATCTGGCCGACCTAGCAAGTGCAATCGAGAACGATCGCAACCTCGCCTCTGTGCTAGGAAACTCGTATGAGATCAGCCCCGACATCCTGATACTGCGAAGCCCTGAGTCGGACCAGACAATCAACCGCGATCAAAATCTCGTCGACTCGGAATCTGGCCAGTATGCTGTTATCAGGACGGCTAACCAGGAACGGCCCATCGTTCATGCCATAGTTTCATGCAAATGGACACTGCGAAGCGACCGCGCTCAAAATGCCCGCTCGGAAGCTCTTAATGTAATCCGAAACCGGAAAGGGCGCACTCCGCACATCGCGGTCGTCACTGGAGAACCTTCGCCGTCCAGACTTGCATCGTTGGCTCTCGGCACTGGCGACATCGACACGGTGTACCACTTCGCTCTGCCAGAGCTGATCAAGGCAGTTAACGAAACAGAGAATGACGAGGCGATCAGCATGCTTCGCACGCTGATTACTGGCAAACGTCTCCGCGATATTAGCGACCTGCCGCTCGATCTAGCCATCTAGCGACAGGCCTCCTATCACCGTACGTGCCTAGCTAATTCGTGACCTCAACTCAGCAAAACGTGCGTGCCGGTCGTGGTCTTCCTGGCCTGTAAACCCCTTGAAACCTGCGAGCCGGTACGCACGCCCTCCGAGCTGCTCATCCTCGTCGATCACAAAGTCTCGCGCGAGCAAAGCCATCCTGCGCTCGAAGGCCAGAGAGTCCATCTTCTCGCCGGAGAGCCGCACAAGTTCCTTTTCCGTTAGTGCTGTTGACGCATTCTTCAAGGCCATATAGAGACGGTCATGCATGACTTCGTTCTCTACATCAGCCAGCTGCTTTGGCTCTCCCTTGCGATTCAACGCATTGGCAATGGATTCGCCAATCGCTCGCGCCACAGGAGGTGGGAATGCATTCCCGATCTGCCGGTACCTTGTCGTCTTGCGTCCAGTGAAGTGCCACTGATATTCAGGATCCTCACCCCAGCCCTGGATGCGCGCTACCATCTCAGTGGTGAGCTTGGGTAGGAAATCCACGGGAGTGGACCTATCCGGCGGTCCGTCAGCAACACCCATCGCATCTACACCAAGGTTACGCCAAGCCGCTTTGGCACGCGTTGGCCCAAGGTCTGCACCGCCGTGCTTTTTTGAGCCACCAACAATGGTGGGGGCGATATCATTTGCCTTCTCGGCCCACTTGTTGGCGCCAAGCCAGCCCTCAGCAGCCATCATTTCATGCAGAGCAGTACCGACAGTGTCCTTTGTGGGCCTTTTCTCAGGCCACTCAAACCATTGAGCGTCTTCATGACGCATGGCGACGAGGACGAAACGGGGTCGCAACTGGGGAACGCCGTAGTCATTTGCGTGCAAGAGCTGCCAGTCGGACCAGTAGCCGAGATCCCTGAGACGGTCTTTCACGTGCTGGCGATATGCAGAAAACCGAGGCATTGAAAGGCCCCGCACGTTTTCCAGGAGGAGCGCCCGGGGCTTCATCTTGCCGGCCAACTCAACGGCCCAGGCGAAAAGGTCACGCTCGTCGGTTGCGCCGAGCTGCTTGCCTGCAATCGAGAACGGAGGGCAGGGTACCCCCCCAGCAAGGAGATCGATGCCTACGTAGTCGCTGGGGGTCCAGAGGCTTTCATCGGCGACGTCCCCATGCCGCACTTTCCAATCACGATTCCCACGAAGCGTGTTGACGGCGTTCTCGTCGAGTTCGACGGCGAGGGCGTGGTCGAATCCTGCCAGCTCAAGGCCGAGCGACTGGCCCCCAGCGCCCGCGCAGATCTCCACGGCCGACAGTTCAGCCACGCTCATACCTCCAGGTTGGTCTTGCACCGGTCTACCATCCTGACCCATCAAACACTGTGGGTCTGACACTACGACTACCGTGTAGGCGATGACCCCGAGCACCGACCCCGTACCGTCGACACCGCCGACTCCCGGCCGCTCGCGCAACATGGCTGCGATCAAGCGGCGGGACACCAAGCCCGAGCGGACGATCCGAACTTTGCTTCATGCCGCAGGGAAGCGGTATCGCGTCGATCTTCGGCTCCAGCTGGGGGGCGCACGCCCACGGCCGGACATCGTGTTCACACGCGCACGAGTGGCTGTATTCGTGGACGGTTGCTTCTGGCACTGTTGCCCTGAGCACGGTCGCCAGCCTGCTGTCAACGGCGGCTACTGGGGGCCGAAACTAGAGCGCAACGTCGCCCGGGACCGAGCTGCCGACGAGGCCCTTATAAGCGCAGGTTGGACTGTCATCCGCGTATGGGAGCACGAAGCCCCAGAGCTAGCCGCCGAGCGCATCATCGCTGTCCTTGACGCGATTGCCTGCACCAAGCGAGATGCAGAGGCTGGCTGAAGTCCTGCGCCGCAGCGCCCTCTCCCAAAGCGGCGTACTTTTGGATCCTCGACGGTCGCACACATATGCACCTGATTGCCACTGTATGCAACCGGCGGCGCACAACGCATCCCATTAGGCCGCACCAGCTTCGGCCTCGTAGTGCATCTGAGCCCGGTCGAGGACATCATCCGGGTCATGGCCCTGGGCGGCCGTCCAGTGCAGAAGGTCCGCGATCAGTTCCACCGCCGACTCCTCAAGGCCGGACTCTCGTCCCCGGGCGCGCAGGGGGAAGCCTCCCCGTGCCACCTCGTAGTTCTCAAGCGCTGCGGCAACTCGCTCAAGGCGCCGGCAGCCACTTCCCACGCTGAGACCGATCTCACACCAGACCGCCTTGCCGGCAGCCGTGAGGACCGTCCCCCAGTTCACCGCCAGCGCCGCAAGTAAGTGCAGGCCTCGACCGCACTCCTCATCACAGTCCGAGCTCTTGAGCGAGGGCACCGCGGGGCTCTTGTCATGGACTTCGAGTCGCAGCCGCTCGCCACTCCACTCAAGAATCAAGGCAGCCGAAGTGCCCTCCCCGACATGCTTAACAACATTTGTCGCCAGCTCAGTGACGAGCAGTTCTGCCTCATTCGGGGCCACGGGCATCCCCCACCGGCTCAACTGCCTGACAGCGGCTCTTCGAAGCAAGGGCACTTCCGCCGGCGCCGCTTCGAACGGCAGGACGCAGCGGAATCGGGGTTCGGTGACTTCGTAGCCGGGCACGGCCACTCCTCCCTCCCTGGCCACGCGCGTGCTGCGCCTGCCGTATCCGTACGGCTGCACTGCGTAGCGGGTCTGGGAGAGAGCATGGCACAGAGAAGTCTCACGATGTAACTTCTCACGAACATCTATCGAGTGAATCCGGTGGTGGGCCTGGTTCACCGCTCCCTAGCCTGATGGGGATCCCCGGGCCCTCACCCGGCGCACGGCGAAGGAGTCGAATGTCCGAACGGACCACAACACGTCGCCGCCAACTCGGCGCTGTGATGCGTAAGTTGCGCGCCCGGAAGGGGCTGACTCTCGAGGAGGCCGGCAGGCTCGTCGGCGTTTCGAAAGCAACGATCAGTCGCTACGAAACCCAAGCCGGACCGGTCAAGTGGATCGTGGTCGATGCACTGTGCCGAGAGTACGGAACAACTGAGACCGAGCGAATGGCCGTTGTCGGCCTGGCTAAGGATGCCAAGCAACAAGGCTGGTGGAACTCCTTCGCCGACTCCATCCCCGAGAGCATGAACCTTCTACTCACCCTTGAAGACGAAGCGGTACGCGAGAGTCACTTCTCCTGCGTCTACGTCCCTGGCCTCCTGCAAACGCGCGCCTACAGCACTGCATTGCAGAAGGCCAACGAAGTACCCCTGGAGGAAGCGGAGATCGAGCGCCTGGTCGACATCCGCATGAAGCGACAGGAGATCCTCGCCCGCCCGAATCCACCGCGCCTTTGGGCGATCCTCGACGAGTCGGTCATCCGCCGCGTCGTCGGGTCACCACAGACCACAAAAGAGCAACTCGCGAGGCTACTCGAAGCGAACGACTCCCCTCACGTCACGCTCCAGGTGTTGCCCTTCTCCAAGGGAGCCCACGCAGCCGCGCTGGGAAGCTTCGTCATCATCGGCGGTCCCGAGCCGGCTCTCGATGTGGTGTACGTCGATTTCCACGCAGGATCCCTCTTCCTGGAGAAGGCCGAGGAACTGAACCGATACAGACTTGCGTTCGAGTACCTCCAGGCGCAAGCGTTGGATATGGAAGTCTCCTCCGCCTTGATCCACCGCGCCCTCAAGGAGCTCTAAATGTCCGCCGGCCCTCAGCCCCTCTCCGAGCTCGAGTGGTTCAAGTCGTCGTACAGCGGCGGCAACACGACCGAGTGCGTAGAGGCGGCGTTCGTCGCCTCTGGTGTGCTCCTGCGAGACTCGAAGAACAGCAGTGGGCCCGTGGTCGTGGTCCAGCGGCCGACTTGGCGCAGATTCACACAGGCCTTGCGATCGGACCCGTTGGTCGGCTGAGCCTCCGCTTGTCCACTCGCTCAGGACAGTCGTCCTCGGCGTAGGGCCGTCTGCATCGCGTCCCTCCTGCTTGCTCGCAATCCACACCCACACGCCAAGATGCGCAATCTGCTGCAATCCTGAGCACGTCCGGTGCCCGACCTCGCATCCTGGATCTCCGACAGCGCAGACGGAGGCGATATGACATTGAGGTTCATTGGCACGACCAGCGACGACGGGGACTGTCCTACCCTTTATGAGATCGCGGGCACAAACGAGATCCTCGTCCAGGGCGAACGGGAGACTGACCCGGAGCACCTCACTCAGCTTCAAGACGTCAAGGAGTCCGAGACGTTCGTCCGCGTTCCGCGCAGCCTGCTGACCCGCTACGCGCCAAGGAGCGACGCACCCGAACTCCGACCATTCGTCTCGATCTCCCATCTGTTCCGGGGCTTCAAGCACACCGCTTGGCGCTTGGAGACTCGTCGCGGCTACGCCTCCGACCGGAAGAGCCCCAAATGGGCTCGATTCCTTGCAGGGGATGACATCACTCGCGATCCAGACAACGCTTGGCGTGAGAACGTCCGCACCCAGACGGCGCAGGGCAAACGCTTCGAGCGCGTCCGCCTCGTCGACGAACCACCCTCCCAGGGGCAGGAGTTTCTGCTCGCCAGCGCACCCGGCAACGTCGCGGCGGGCGAGGAGATCCGCAATCTGACCCGTGCCAAGGCCCAAGAGCTGCGGTTGCCTGACCATGACTTCTGGCTCTTCGACTCGAAGATCGTGGCCCGCTTCGCATTCGACGACGAGGACGTCACCCTGGGCGTGTATGTCACCGAGGACCCTGCGGAAGTCCTCGCCGCTTGCCAAGCCAGGGATGCCGCCTGGCATCACGCCATGCGTACCGAAGTGTTCGCCCGCCGGGTACGTTCCACCATGTGAGTACGGATTACCAGACCGCGAGAGAAGCCCTCGGTGCGCGGCTTCGCGAGCTGCGCACCGAGGCCGGTCTGGAGGGCAAGGAGCTTGCTGCCAAGCTCGGTTGTCAGCCTTCGAAGATCTCCCGACTCCAAAATGGCAAGCAGACCCCCACTGCGGTGGATCTGGGCGCCTGGGCTCAGGCCTGCGGCCGGGCGGATGTCGAGGCTGAGCTGCAGGGACTCCGAGCAGGGCTGGAGATGAAACAGCGGCACCGCTCTTGGCGACGCCAGCTGGCAGGCGGACACCGTGGGCGCCAGGAGATCGCCGTACGGCAGACCGAGGCCACGAAGGCCATCCGCGGACTCGAAGTCTCGCGCGTCCCCGGACTGTTCCAGACGCCTGAGTACGCCCGAGTCATCTTCGATGCAAACGCGGAGTTCCGAGGTATCCCGCCCACCACAGAGGCCGCCGTCGAAGCACGGATGCGCCGCCAGGAGGCGCTGTACGACCCCGCGAAGACGTTCAGGTTTCTCGTATGCGAGGCCGCCCTGTACCACCGCTCGTGCCCCGTGGATGTGATGGCTGAGCAGTTGGACCGGCTGTACAACCTGGTGGGGCAACGTCGGATCGAACTCGGAGTCCTCCCGTTCGGTACTCAGCTGCGTCGTACCGCCCCGCACGCCTTCTGGATCTACGACCGCAGGCTGGTCATCGTAGAGACGATCAGCGAAGAGCTGTGGCTCACCGGCGAGGACGACGTCCAGCTGTACGAGCGGGCATGGGACTGGCTCGCCGAGTCCGCCGAGTACGGGGCGACGGCCCGGCGTTTGATCGGCCGAGCGAGGGCCTCTTTGGACCTCGCGTAGGCAATCCGCCGCAAGCACCAGCCCCGCGCGCGCAATCGCACGCAATCGCTGCGCGGGCACGCAACTACATTGCCTAACGTCCTGCTCATGGCTACAAAGTCCGCCCGCCCAATTCTGCAGACAGGCCAGGGCTGGATCCTGCCCTGTGCTCGACACCCCACTGGCCTGAGTCGAGCTTGGGCCGCTGGGAAGTTTACGGAGATTACTAGCAGTGATCAGTGGCGCCTAGCGGAGGCAGTCGGAAGACGACCCACGCGGCTTTCCCCCATCATCCGGACCCGGAAACAGCGCCACGCCATTTCGCTGACCGGCCCTTAATGACTCTGCATGTCTCTCACGACTCCGGGCGAGCCTGGGGACACGAACAAGCTCTCTTCGAGAGCGATCGCCTTGCCTCCTTGGCTATCTCGAAATGGCCGCCTGGCCGGTGCCCACTCTGCGCTGCCCGCGGTACGGCCTCTGACAGCTGAGATCGATGTCCTCGATCGGAAACACATACTCCCGCCCACCAAGGGCGGCGGCGGTCAGTCATGGCCGCGAACAGTTGAGCAGGAAGGTGCAGTGATGCTGGACGGAATCAAGCTGTATGAGCTCGAAATTAGCGGGGCCTCCTTCGTGAAGGCGTGCGGGGGTCCCTGTACCGAGGGGTGCGTGACGCTGGCCCGGATCGGCGATGACGCCTGGGCGCTCGGTGACAGCAAGCGGCCGGACGCGGAGCCATTGAGGTTCACCACAGAAGAGCTGGACGCGGCCGGCGTCGATCCTGCGCGGTTCGGTCTGCGCGTCTGACATTCCCCCTCGGCCGGTCCCGGTCCCGCCTGCCGAACCGGGACCGGCCATCCCCCGCGAGCCTCGACACCGAACGGGAACGATTTGGTGCACCATCATGGCTATCTGTGGACTGGCCCGAAAGAGCGATTCGACAACGAAGCCCTACGGCGGCCCCCGCACCACGAGCCTCCCCCTGCCGGAGGCAGGCCGGAACTCCTTCAACGCTACCGTGAGGTGATGGCCGAGTTCCCCACGACGAACATTCCGCCCCTGGAAACAGCGTACTGGCTGGTCAAGCCGCGCTCCTTGGTACGCGGCACTTGGCAGGAAGCCAAAGAAGCAACGGCATGGCTTCGGGAACACCTGGCCGCATACGCGCCCCGGTTCACCCCTGCGAGCGACCACGACGTCCCCAATTTCATGCGCCTTGTCAACTCTGCTACTGAGAGGCTGAGTTCAGGTGGTGACGTGTCGCTCGGGTTCTACCTCGAACGCCCCTCGTACCTATCGCTCGCGGTGGTGGCGTGTTCTCCGAACCGTTCGAAGCCCGGACTTGTGTGCCCTGTCCGTTAGCTAGTTATAGAAGGAGATTGATCGTGACCGAAGCTAGCTCTGAGCGTGTGCACCTAGACGGCGACGAGTGGATCGCGTACTTCCGAAACTTCAAGAGCTCCGCGTTCCGGCTCGAAGTGCATCAGACATACACCCTGCCTGCCGAGACTGAGACCTTCCATGCATTCTTGGCCGGAAAGCCGATGCCGGAGGGCTTCAACGAACGCTGGCACCAGACTATCCGCGACAACACGGCGGCCGGGCGGACCATGACTCGCGCCAAGATCGTTCGCCTGCCGCTCACGCCGTACAGTCGCTTTCTCATCGAGTGGGGCATCACCGGGAATGCCGCAGCCGGGGAGGACTATCGCATCCTTGATCTGACCGACCGACCCAATCCGGGACTCCCCGAACAGGACTTCTGGATGTTCGACGAGACGACGGTCGTCCATCTCAACTACAGGACCGATGGCACGCAGATCAATCGGGAGCTGATCCGGGACCCGGACATCGGCACGTATCTCGCGTGGCGGGATCTCACTCTGGAGAGCGCCATTCCGTTCCGTGCCTTTCGCATGTGACACAGGGGAGCGGATCTGAGGATTGTGCTACTCGGTCCCGTTTGTCGACTACACCGAAACGACGTTGGACTGGCCGTTGGCCATGACGCAGCCGTGGCCGCCCGGCTTTCCTGAGGATGGCGGCTCCGGGGCGAGCGTCAAGAGCGCCCTTTCGGGCGTCGGCTTCGCCGATTTCGCTTCGCTCCCTCTTGACTCTCGCCCCTCCACCACGGAGCTATGTGGACCCGGGCGGCCCAGAGGTGGGGCGGCGGGTGCTGTGGGCAATGCGTTTCGGTTCGTCGCCGGGTGGCTCGTACGTGGACGTATTCCAGGGCTTGTCCCATCGATGGTGTGACTAGTCCATCGGTAGGTACGCCCGAGCATGCGCCGCAAGGAAGCGGGAAGGCATGCCTCGACGCGATCGGAGGCAGTCATGTCAGGTTTTCTCGACCGGGCCAAGGAACAGGCTCAGAGTGCTCTGAATCAGGGCAAGCAGAAGGTGGACGAGCTCCAGCACCAGCGTGCCGGTAATGATCTGCTGAAGCAGCTCGGTGCGGCGTACTACGCCGAGCAGCGTGGCAGCGGGTCGGGCCAGGCCACTCAGGATGCCCTTTCCGCCCTGGAAGCCCACATCGCCGCGCACGGGGACGGATTCCTGCGCGGGGCCTGAGTCGGCAGGCCCTCGCCCGCCGCCCGCCCTCACCCGTCCTCGCCCGTCCTACCCTGGCCCGGCACGCGGCGACGTGCCGCGTGCCGGCCCGGCGGGTGTGCCCTAGTCGTTGACGCAGGTGTTGCCGAACGTGGGGTTGAGAAGCCCGACGACATTGATGCTGTTGCCGCACACGTTGACCGGCACGTGTACGGGCACCTGAATCACGTTGCCGCTCACAACTCCGGGCGAATTCACAGCAGCGCCTTGGGCCCCGGAGTCGGCTGCCGCTGCGCCTGCGCATCCGAGGACAGCGGTGGCAGCGAAAGCGGCGGCAGCAAGAGTGACACGTCCACGCATGGTGTTCTCCTTCATGTGGAGGGCAATCGCTCGATAGCTCTCCCGGAGATCGGTGGAAAAACGCTGTTACGGGATCACTATGGTGAAACCACTCCTTCAGTTAGACGTGTGATCGGCCTGGGCAACGGGTGGGGTCCAAGGCGTGTTGGGGGATTGGTGGTCGGAGTTGTGGCGTTCGTGAAATCCCCGGGCTGCTCCGGGTGTTGATCAGCTCATGACCCAAGGACCAGCACCTCGCCCCCTGTCCGACGAAGCCCTTTCCGGCCTTCTCGGCAAGCAGCGGTTCGGCACGCTCGCCACCGTCAAACGCAGTGGCCACCCCCACCTGACCACCATGCTGTACAGCTGGGACTCCGAGGCCCGCATCGTGCGGTTCTCGACGACGGCCGATCGCATCAAGGTCGGGCATCTGAAGCGCAACCCGCGTGCGGCGTTGCATGTGCAGGGCGGCGACGTGTGGTCGTTCGCCGTCGCCGAGGGTGAGGCCGGCGTCTCCGAGGTCACGACGGTTCCCGGCGACGCGGTCGGTCGGGAAGCTCGGGATGATCCCGCAGGGCGCGAAGCCGGAGGATGAACGTGCGTTTCTGGAGAAGCTGGTCGCCGAGCGCCGCGTGGTCATCCGGCTGAAGGTGGACCGGTTGTATGGAACGGCACTCGACATCAACGGCTAGGACGAAATCGGATGCCAGAGAGACCGACCCGCCCGCAAGGAGGTGTCCGACGCCGACACGGCGACCGGGAAGCGCTGGCCGCGATCGTGTGCGTAGCCACGTCGGGCTGCAGTTGGCAGCAGCTGCTCTCGGTGCCGTTCGGGCCGTCGGAGCGGCGGCCCATCGCCGCATCGCCGAGTGGGCGAAGGCTCGGGTCTGAGGGAAACTCCGCCGTCCGGTACTCGATGAACTCGGCACCCGCGGCGAGCTGCACTGGTCCAGCTGCGCGATCGACTCCGTGAGGCCCGGGACGCGCGCCCCCCTGCAAGGCGGTA
The DNA here is from genome assembly GCF_040642095.1 of Streptomyces sp. NPDC020362. Lineage (NCBI taxonomy): Bacteria > Bacillati > Actinomycetota > Actinomycetes > Kitasatosporales > Streptomycetaceae > Streptomyces > Streptomyces sp. NPDC020362. The sequence goes on along the minus strand of NZ_JBFAET010000025.1, from coordinate 56,343 downwards.
TGTTCTATGCGTCAAGATCAACAACGTTCGCGGTGAGGCGGAAGGCCGTTCGAGGCTTCCCACCAACCCGCTGAACCGGTCGGCCGGTTGCAGAGGGGCAACCGGGACGGCGTGCGTTCGGCATGGCCACCGCCGGGACCTTGCGGGAGTGCCCGCATGCGGGCTGCATCGTCCCTGGGCCGGGCCGGCGACTTGTGATCACTACTACCGGGGGTGGTGAGGGCAGTGACAACAACGCCTGCGTTCACACCCCCGTCGAAACGGGTGGATTGAATGAACCGAACTCTGAAGCGATGTGCGAACGCGACTGCGGCGATTGCCGTGGCGTTCGCCGCCGTCGTCACCGTGGGCGGAACGGCTCAGGCGAAGCCGGGTGTGCCCAACCTGCGCTACGGAGCCACCGGCCAGGGCGTGAGGTGTGTACAGCTGGCCATCAAGGAGGCCGGCATGGGAACCGTGAGTGACCGTGTGACCGTCGACGGTGCCTGGGGCCCCAAAACGCAGGACGGGGTGATCGAGTTCCAGGAGCACCACGGGATCAGGGCGGACGGCGTCGTTGGACCCGTAACCGGTCAGTACATGTACGAGCTTCTGCGGGACGACCTGTACCACCAGAAGTGCTACGACTACCTGCCGACCGGCTGACAGCGGCCTGACACGGACACCGCCGGCCCGATCCACTGAACCCGCTTCGAGCCGGCGGGGCTCCGGAACAAGGCGGCACCGGGGCGGCAGGCTCGCCGGACGCCGACGCCTCCACCGACGCTACGAGCGCAAAGCCGGCCACCTCCGGGCCGTCGCCGGCACCGCTTGTAGCGTCATCTGCTTCGGTGACTCACCCATTGAGATGACTTGCCCGCAGGGCTTCGTGCCTCGCCGAGTGCCCTGGTGATCGCACGCGCGAATGCGGGTTTCGTTGTGGTGAATGCCCGTGCGCGCCTGAGGTCACGACGCGAGCGACGAGCCCCCTTTTCCGGCGTCCTTACTGAACCGACTTCTCACCGTGAGCCGGCCACGCCGTAGAGCCATCGTCAGCCAGGCATCGGGATCGGTGAGTCCGTCCTACCGCCGGCTGGCTCAGTCCCCCCGGCGGCCTCCCGCACACCGGCGGCGAGCACCGCGCACGTGAACGCGATCACAGGGGCACTCCAGTGCCAGGAGGCCAACGCGATCACTGGTACGACGAACATCGAATGGACGGCGGAGACAGCAAACGCCCCTCGCGCCCAACCTCCGCCGTTGGCCGGCAGACGTACGATCGCCCAGTGGCGCCACCACAGTCCGGCAGCCACCGCCGCGATGCCGGCCATCACAGCAGCGCCCAGCCGGGCCAGATCAGCATTGGTCACACTGTCAGGGTCCTGTGCGGTCGAACCGGTCGTGTGCACGCTCAGTGCGACCGCAATCCATGCGAGGGCCGCCACAGTCAGCAAGGAAGCCAGAGCTGCCGTGCGCCGCCGGGCCCAACTCGTTTCAGAATGCATGGAGTTCGAGTTCATGGCCCAGTCTAGCCACCGCTCGGAAAGGGGCGAGATGGTGGTGCGTCCTGACGCAACCCTGGATGATTGCGGCGCCGGCAGGACGCGACCCGGCCGCGTGAAGTCCTGTGCATGTTCGGTCGTCCATCCGTGCCGACGGCCCCAGTAGTCGTTTCCCACGTCATGGCCTGACACAAGAGCGGGTCGCAGCCACTCGCCGATGGCGGCGACTATGCCTCTCCGGGCTGGATCGTGCGCCACAGTTCCGTCATTTCCTCCGCCACCCCCGGCGCCGCCAGTAGCAACGGCTCGTCGTACGACGGGAATCGAGGCAGGGACACCGCTCCGGCCTCCGTCGCGATCAGGAATGCCGGGAGGCCGTCCACCGCGTGGAATTCGCCGATGGCCGCGGCGGTGGCTCGACCTGCGGCCACCTGGGCGAGGGAGAGTGCCGTCGAGCCCATCACCCGTGTCGTGCAGTGGCGTTGCGACAGGGCCGCCAAGAGAGGGTCCAGGCCCGGCCAGTGGGCGTGGGCTGCCCATTCCGTCAGGAAGACGTGACCCGTGAGGGTGGTGTGGGTGGCCGCCCGGATCGGGGTGCCGTTCAGGTGGGCGCCCCTTCCTCGGATCGCGGTGAAGGTCTCTCCCCGCCAGGGGTCGGCCACCAGGCCGAGCAGAGGTGTGCCGTCGGGGGCCGCCAGGCCCAGGGAGAAGGAGCACCAGCCGATGCCGTGGGCGTAGTTCGTGGTGCCGTCCACCGGGTCCACCACCCAGTACGGGGCGTTCGGGGTCGGCGGCTCGTCGGTGCCGTACTCCTCACCCTCGATGCCGTGGGACGGGAATGCCTCCCGCAGGACCGAGCGGACGTGCGCCTCGATCGTCTCGTCCGTCCGCGTGACGATGTCCGCCGGGCTCACCTTCTCCCGTACCTCGCCGCGGTGCGGGCGGCGGATCGCCTCCGACGCCCAGGCGGCCAGGTCGGTCGCGACCGCCAGGGCACGACCGAAATCCACGTCCGGACCGTCGTCGTTCAGGTGCGGGCCATCGTCGTCCAGGTGTGAGCCGTCGTCGTCCAGGTCCTGACCGGGCTGTGGGTCGCGGTCGTTCACGGGGCTTCACCGCCGGTCTGGTCGGGGACGGTTCCTGGGGTCCGAGGTGTCGAAGCTACTCGTTCTCGGCCCGTACAGCCTTCTCCAGGAGCGTGAACGACTTGGGTGTGCCGCCCGGCTGCGGCTTGGCCGGTGTGTGGCCGGCGATCCTGTAGCCGGCGTTCAGGTAGTACTCGTTCAGGCGCGCGTTGCCGGCCAGGCAGTCCAGGCGTACCAGCGTCCGGCCCGCCGCGGCCACACGGCGCTCCGCGGCTCGCAGGAGCAGGCGGCCCGTTCCGGGCGGGGCGCCGTCGCGGTTCACCATGAGGCGGTGGACATAACCGGCCACCGGCGGCTGCGGTCCCCAGGCGTCCTCGTCCTGCCACCACAGCTCCCAGGCCCCGGCCAGACGGCCGTCGGCCTCCGCGAGCCAGACCTCTCCCCTGTGCATGACCCGGCGGAAGTGGTCCTCGTCCAGCTCGCCCGGCTCCCACTGGCCGGTGATGCCCTGCGCGAGTATCCAGCGGGCGGCGGCGTCGCGCAGATGAACGAGAGAAGCGAGGTCGGCGTCCTCGGCGGGCCGGAGGTGGAGGCGTATGTCGTTCACGGCGTGATCTTTGCATGGGGGGAGGCAGGTGTCGGAGTGCGGGCCCTGGCGGGTGTGACCGGCGGGTTAGGCTCTCCGCCGATCTTGGAGCGCGGAGCGGAAGCGGGGGTCAGCGCATGGGTGGGACCGTCACGGCTGTGAGCAGTAACGGGGAGTACTCCTTCACCAAGCCGAACCGGGAGAGCATCACGCTGCTCGCCGGGCTCGGGGTCGAGGGGGACGTGCATGCGGGAGTGACCGTCAAACATCGGTTCCGGGTTGCCCAGGATCCGACTCGACCCAATCTGCGGCAGGTGCACCTCATCCACGAGGAACTCTTCGAGCAGGTCGGGGAGAACGGGTTTCGGGTGGGAGCCGGGGAACTCGGCGAGAACATCACCACCCGCGGGATCGATCTGCTGGGGCTGCCCACCGGCGCCCTGTTGCGGATCGGGGACGAGGCCGTCGTCGAGGTGACCGGGCTGCGCAATCCCTGCGCCCAGATCGACGCCTTCCGGCGCGGGCTGCTGAAGGAGGTCGTGGGGCGGGGTGAGGACGGGCGCGTCGTGTACCGGACCGGTGTCATGGGGGTCGTGCGGGTGGGGGGTGTTGTGCGGCCCGGGGATTCCATTGCCGTGGAGTTGCCGGACGGGCCCCATCGGGCGCTCGAGCGTGTGTGAGAAGGAGAAGAAGTTGACACTTCTCGACTCAACTTTGTGACGCCCGTCCGCCTGCGAGTTAGCCTCGGCGCAGGCAGAAGAACAGTACAGACAGAACAGACAGAGCAGACACAGGCATACGGAGGCACTCATGGCCAGGGTTCCCAGCGCAGTGGTCGCCGCGACCGGGCTCGTCGGTGGGTACGGCGTTGCCCGCTGGACCAAGAAGCGGCAGCTCGGCGGGGCCGTCCTGGCCGTCGCGGGGGCCGCCGCCGCCCAGCAGTGGCGCAAGCAGGCGGGCGGGAAGGCCGCCGGGGCGCTGACCGCCGCGTACGTCGCCGCGTTCGCCGGGTCGCACCCGCTGGCGAAGAAGGTCGGCGCCTGGCCGTCCGTCTTCGGCGTCGCCGGCGCCGTGGCCCTGGCCTCCTGGGCCGTCGCCGACCGACGGGCCTGACTCGGCCGACGGACCTGAGTCGCCCGACCGGCCTGACTCGGCCGACGGACCTGACTGGGCCGACGGGCCTGAGTCGGCCGAGGCGACAGCCTCCCGTCAGCCGAGACAACGGCATCGCGCCAGCCGACGCGTCACGTCAACTGACGCATCACATCAACTGACGCACCACATCAGCCGACGCACCAAATCAGCCGACGCGACAGCATCGCGTCGGCCGAGGCGACGGCCTCGCCTCAGCCGGGCGTCGACGTCGGCTCCCCCGCCGACCGGAACGACCGCCGGTACGCCTGCGGGCTCGTCCCCACCACCCGGCGGAAGCGTTCCCTGAAGGCCGTCGGGGAGCCGAAGCCCGCCTGGGCCGCGATCCGTTCCACCGGGTACGGCGTCGTCTCCAGCAGGTACTGCGCCCGCCGCACCCGCGCCCGGTGCAGCCACTGCAGCGGCGTCGTGCCGGTCTGTTCGCGGAAGCGGCGGTTGAGGGTACGGCTGCTCATGCGGGCTTGTGCAGCGATCTCGTCCAGGGTGAGGTCGCGGTCGCAGTGGTCCTCCAGCCAGGCCAGGAGGGGCTCCAGAGTGGCGCCCGAGGGCGCCGGGGGCAGGTCGTGGACGATGAACTGGGCCTGCCCGCCCTCGCGTTCCAGCGGCATCACGGACATCCGGGCCGCGTGTGCGGCGACCGCCGAGCCGTGGTCCTTGCGGATCATGTGCAGGCACATGTCCATGGCCGCGGCGGCGCCCGCCGAGGTCAGGAACTGGCCGTTGTCGACGTAGAGGACGTTCGGGTCGACGGTGATCCTCGGGTGCCTCGCGGCGAGTTCCGCGGCGGCGCACCAGTGGGTCGTCGCCCGCCGGCCGTCCAGCAGGCCGGTCGCCGCGAAGACGAACGCGCCCACGCAGATCGACGCGATGCGCGTGCCGTTCGCCGCCGCCGCGCACACCGCCTCCGCGACGCCCGGCGGCAGCGCCGCGGCCGGGTCGGCGACCCCCGGCAGGATGATCGTGTCCGCTTCCGCGAGTGCCTCCAGGCCGTACGGCGCCCGCACCCCGAAGACGCCGGCGCCCGCGCTCACCTCGCCGGCCGGGGCGCAGACCCGTACCCGGTAGGCGGGCCGGCCGTCCGGCAGCCGGGCCCAGCCGAAGGTGTCGATCGGGACGGAGAGGTCGAACGGGATCACCTGGTCCAGCGCCAGGACGGCCACGGTGTGCATGGCAGGAACCTAGACCCACGACGGACTCTCGCCAACCCCGGTCCGGATGACCTGGCTCCCTTGATACCCGCGAGAAACAGGCTGGCGGGCATCTGGCGGAATTCCGTTGCATGCTGGCAATCACGCCACTTCTCCCGGATCCGCCGCTCCCCTAGCGTCCCCCCGTGACCAAGTTCCTCCTCGCCGTCCACGTCCTCGCCGCGATCGTCGCCGTCGGACCCGTCACCGTCGCCGCCAGCATGTTCCCGCCCGCAGCCCGCCGGGCCCTGGCCGCACCGGACGACACCCGGGCCGCCGAGACCCTCCGGCTGCTGCACCGGATCTGCCAGGTCTACGCCGTCGCCGGCGTCGTCGTCCCGGTCTTCGGGTTCGCCACCGCGAGCAGCATGGGCGTGCTCGGCAGCGCCTGGCTGATCGTGTCCATCGCGCTCACGGCGGTGGCCGCCCTCGTGCTCGCCGCGCTGGTGCTGCCGGCCCAGACCGCGCTCGTGGAGGGCGGCGGCACACGCGAGAAGACCGTACGACTGGCCATGACCACCGGGGTGTTCAACCTGCTGTGGGCGGCGGTGACGATCCTGATGATCGTGCGGCCGGGGTCGACGACCGGAGCCTGAGCTTCTGTTGCCGGTACCCCGGCCTTCCTCGGAATGACGGCGGCCCCTGCTGCTCTCCCGCCCACGCGCCCGCCGGCTTCCCCGCCCCAAGCGCCCGACAGACCGGCCTGACCCGCGCCCTACAGCTCCGCCTGCCCCGCACCCTTCAGGGCGCCCAGGTCGAAGACCTCGCCCATCCTGGCGAAGCCCAGGTCGCTGGGGTGCAGATGGTCGCCGGAGTCGAAGTCGGGACGCAGACGGCTCGGGTCGTACGGGTCCTTGAGGGCCTTGTCGAAGTCCACCACCGCGTCGAACACCCGCCCGGCCCGGATCTGCGCGTTCACCTGCCGGCGCACCACGTCCCGGGCCGGAGTCCAGCCGCGGTGGCCCTTGAACGGCATGAGGGTGGCGCCGACGACCTTCAGGCCGCGGGCGTGGGCCTGGCGGACCAGGGTGCGCAGACCGTCCGCGATCCGGTTCGGGTCGGCGAGCTTCGGGTTGCGCAGGATGTCGTTGATGCCGAGGTCGATGACGACGACCTTGACGTCGGTCCGGGAGAGCACGTCCCGGCCGAAGCGGCCCAGCCCGCTCTGGTTCTCGGCAGGGCGGCCGAGGCCGTCGGCAAGGACCTGGTTGCCGCTGATGCCCTCGTTGACGACGCCGTAGCGCGGCAGGCGCTCACCGCTCTCGACGGCCGCGCGCAGACGGCCCGCGAGGACGTCGGTCCAGCGGTGGTCGGCGCCCACGGTGGAGGTGATGCCGTCGGTGATGGAGTCGCCGAAGACGACCACGGTGCCGTTGGCCTCGTTGCTCAGCACGTCCAGGGCCGTCAGATAGCGCCAGTACGGGGTCTGTTCGGTGTAGGGCGTGCCGGTCGCGTCCTCCGTGCGGTCGCCCTGGGCGACGTACGAGACCTGACGGGCGTGCGGGTGGTAGGTGACCGGTCCGGACGGGGTGGGCGAATACGTGGTGACCAGGACGTCCGACTGGTGCGCGATGGTCAGGCGCACGGCGTCGCTGAGCACCTGCCCGCCGGCCGGTATGACCACGCCGGTGCTGCCGTTGAACGTGAGGCGCCGCATCGTTTCTGCGTCGGCTGCGGCCGTGCCGTCGCCCGTCGACAGCGCCAAGGACGCATGCGTGATGGTCAGCGGGGACTGACCGTAGAGATTCGACAGCGTGATCCGGGCACTCGTACCGCCCGTGCTCGCATGCACGACATTGCGCACCGAACGGCCGGCCATCCCGCTCGCCTCGGTGCCCGGCTCACCGCCCACCGGCGCCGTGGACCACGCACCGACCCAGGCACCCGTCGACGCCGGAGCCACGGACGACTCCCGGTGCGGCCGGTCACCACCGGCCGCCGTACGCGCACTTCCGTCGTCGGCCGCGACCGTCACGTAGATGACCGCGGACAACACCAAGACCAGCGCAACCAGCGCACTCAGTACCGCACGGTGCTTCGCGGGGGCCACGGGCGAGGGCTGCTCCGCAGCGGACCCCGCACCCCCGTCATGACGCTCGGTCACGCTTTTGTCGTTCTCCTCGGGAATTGGGAGCCCGAGGCTCCGATCAGGTGAGTTCATGATGCGTCATGGGCTCCGCCGACCTGACAGGGCCCTGCCCAAACCCCCGTCCACACAGACGCCGGGAACTCCTGTCCCGTTCCGGGAGTCGGTCAGGAAGGGACAATTGTGTGCGGGATCACCGAACGGGTGGAGCTGATGGAACGCACGGAGACCGAAACACCGAACAGGACGACGTCGTACCGGACCATGACCGCGTTCACCCCGGCCGACGAAGAACGCCGGCGCGGGGTACGCCGCATGAAACTCACGGCAACCGGACTGCTGCTCTTCGTGGCCGTCGTCTACATACTGGCCAAATGGGGCTCGAACGCCGGTGCAGGCGCCTGGACGGGATACGTGGCCGCCGCCGCCGAAGCCGGCATGGTCGGCGCACTCGCCGACTGGTTCGCGGTCACCGCCCTCTTCCGGCACCCCCTCGGCCTGCCCATCCCCCACACCGCCATCATCCCGACCAAAAAAGACCAGCTCGGCATCTCACTCGGCGAATTCGTCGGCGAGAACTTCCTCTCCCAGGACGTCGTACGCCAACGACTGCGCGCCGTCGGCATCGGCAGCCGCCTCGGCACCTGGCTCGCCGAACCCGAACACGCCGACCGCGTCACCGCAGAACTCGCCACCGCACTCAGAGGCGCCCTGACCGTACTGCGCGACACCGACGTACAGGCGGTCGTCACAGAAGCGATCACCCGCCGCGCCAACACACAGGAGATCGCACCCGGCATCGGCAAGATGCTGGAGAAAATCGTCGCCGACGGCGGACACAGACGAGTCGTCGACCTGGTCGTGACCCGCGCACACGACTGGCTGGTACTCCACCGGGACGACGTGATGGTCGCCGTCGAAGGCGGCGCACCCGGCTGGACCCCCCGCTTCGTCGACAAGAAGGTCGGCGAACGCGTCTACAAGGAACTCCTGCGCTTCGCCGCCGAGATGCGCGACATGCCCTCCCACCCCGCACGCGGCGCCCTCGACCGCTTCCTCACCGACTTCGCCTCCGACCTCCAGTCCGACACCGACACCCGCACCCGCGTCGAACGCCTCAAGGGCGAGGTACTCGGCCGCGGAGAAGTGCAGGACCTGATCGCGTCCGCCTGGACAGCCGTACGATCCATGATCGTCGCCGCGGCCGACGACGACCGCAGCGAACTCAGGCTGCGCGTACGAGCCGCCCTCCTCTCCCTCGGCGCACGGATGGCGAGCGAACCGAAAGTGCAGGAAAAGGTCGACAGCTGGGTCGAAGGCGTGGCCGTGCACATCGTGACCACCTACCGCAAGGAAATCACCTCCCTCATCACCGACACCGTGGCCGGCTGGGACGCCGAGCACACCACCCGCAAGATCGAGGCGCACATCGGCCGCGACCTGCAGTTCATCCGCATCAACGGCACCGTCGTCGGCTCCCTGGCCGGCCTGCTGATCTACGTCGTCACCCAGGCCCTCGGCGCCTGAATCCATCCCGCACGGGCACTCGGCTCCCGTCCTCGACGAGGAAGGGAGCCCATGAGCACGGCGCAGTCCGTCACCGGCCGGCCCATCACCACCTTCGTCCCCGCCCGCTGACGGCAGCGGCGGCCGGAAAGGCATGAGGACCAGGACACCCGGGGGCCGAACCCGCCGGGGATACTGGCCCCCATGACCCGCTTGATCCTCGCCACCCGCAACGCCGGAAAGATCACCGAGCTGAGGGCCATCCTCGCCGAAGCCGGACTCCCCCACGAACTCGTCGGCGCGGACGCCTTCCCCGAGATTCCCGACGTCAAGGAAACCGGCGTCACCTTCGCGGAGAACGCCCTCCTCAAGGCCCACGCCCTCGCCCGGGCCACCGGCCTCCCCGCAGTCGCCGACGACTCCGGCCTCTGCGTCGACGTCCTGAACGGCGCCCCGGGCATCTTCTCCGCCCGCTGGGCAGGCCGCCACGGCGACGACAAGGCCAACCTGGACCTCCTCCTGGCCCAGCTCTCCGACATCGCGGAGGAACACCGCGGCGCCCACTTCGCCTGCGCGGCGGCGCTCGCACTCCCGGACGGCACGGAACGGGTGGTCGAGGGACAGCTGCGGGGCGTCCTGCGGCACGCCCCGTCCGGCACGAACGGCTTCGGCTACGACCCGATCCTCCAGCCGGACGGCGAGAAGCGGACGTGCGCCGAGCTGAGCCCCGAACAGAAGAACGCGATCAGCCACCGCGGGAAGGCGTTCCGGGCGCTGGTGCCGGTCGTGCGGGAGTTGTTGGGCTGAGACGCGGAAGGGGCCGTACATTGCGACGGCCCCTCTGCGTGTGCGGCCGATGGGAGTCGAACCCACATGGGCAAATGCCCCGAGGCACCTAAAACCTCTGCTTATACCATTCAGCAACGGCCGCGTGACCGCCCATGCTACCGGGGATGCGCGCGACGCCCACCCCTGCACCACGTACTGGTGATCGCGTGGCAGTTGGGACACAACAACCGCAGGTTTTCCCGCCGGTCGTCGCTCCGGTCCCCGTTGATGTGGTCGACCTCCAGCGGGAGCGGATTGCCTCGCCGGATGGCCTCCGCGCCGCAAGGAGCGCAGCGCTCCGGGACGCCCTCGGCGGTCATCGCCCGCTTGAGCCGGTCGCTCGGGATACGCCGAGCCTGTCCATCGGACAGTCACGCACGGAATGCGAAACGGCCGGCGGCCCGCGTCGGAGGGTTCCGGGGCGGGCCGCCGAGCAGCTCAAAGGGGTTTTCGGAGAGTCAGATCCCCAGGTCTTTGATGATCTTGGCTACGTGGCCGGTGGCGCGGACGTTGTAGAGGGCCCGTTCGACCTTGCCCTGTTCGTCGACGATCACCGTGGAGCGGATGACGCCCATGTACGTCTTGCCGTAGTTCTTCTTCTCGCCGAAGGCGCCGTAGGCGTCGAGGACCTTCTTGTCGGGGTCGGCGAGGAGGGTGACCTTCAGGGACTCCTGGTCGCGGAACTTGGCCAGCTTCTCCGGCTTGTCGGGGGAGATGCCGATGACGTCGTAGCCGGCGTCGGCCAGGAGGGACAGGTTGTCCGTGAAGTCGCAGGCCTGCTTGGTGCAGCCGGGGGTCAGGGCCGCGGGGTAGAAGTAGACGATGACCTTGCGGCCCTTGCGGTCCGACAAGGACACCTCGTTGCCGTCGGCGTCGGGGAGGGTGAAGGCGGGGGCCACGTCGCCGGGCTGGAGTCGCTCGCTCATCGGTCCAGCGTAACGGGGGGCGTTGCGGTGCGGTGGGGCATGGAGCTGACAGACTGTCCGGGACAGCATCAGGAGACTTCGGAGGCCGTACGGTGGCGGACACGTCGGACACCAGAACCCCGGCGCAGATCGAGGCGGACATCAAGCGCCGCCGTGAAGTGCTGGCCGAGACGCTCGACGAGATCGGGGTGCGGGTGCATCCGAAGACGATCGTCGGGGATGCGAAGGCCAAGGTCGTCGCCAATATCGATCACACGGTGGGGCGGGCTTACGTCCAGGTCAACCGGGTGGTGAGTGAGGTGCGGGCGCAGTTCGTGGACGAGGAGGGCGCGCCGCGTCTGGAGCGGATCGTGCCGGTTGCGCTGGTGGCGGTCGGGATCGTGGGGCTGCTTGCCGTGGGTTCGCGGCGCCGTAAGGGCTGACGCGGGCCGACGGGCCGGTGGGACGAGCTGCGGCCCGGGGTCGTACGGGCCGGTACGAGGCAGGTAGGTTCGTGGCGTGAGCGCCAAGAGAAGTGAGCAGAGCAGCCCTCAGCACGACAAGCTGCCCATCCGGATGCTGCATGACCGGGTACTGGTCAAGCAGGAGACGGGTGAGGGCGAGCGTCGGTCGGGCGGCGGCATCCTGATTCCCGCGACTGCGGCGGTCGGGCGGCGGCTGGCCTGGGCCGAGGTGGTCGCGGTCGGGCAGAACGTGCGGACGGTGGAGCCGGGCGACCGTGTCCTGTTCGATCCGGAGGACCGGGCCGAGGTCGAGGTGCGGGGCGTGGCGTATGTGCTCATGCGGGAGCGTGATCTGCACGCGGTGGCCGCGGACCGGTTCGAGGGGACGGAAGACTCTACCGGTCTCTACCTGTGATTCGATGGCCGAAGGGGGCCGGTGACTGTTGCCACCGGCCCCCTTTTGTCATTTCTTTGCTATGTTCGGAGGAGCCCGACGAGACGCGCCGTACCGGGATGCAGGCAAAGACGACGCACCGCCAGGAAGTCGTCCGTTCGTCTCGGAGGTGTTTGTCGTGGCCTGGGTGTTGCTGGTCGTGGCCGGTCTGCTGGAAGTGGGCTGGTCGATCGGGATGAAGTACACCGATGGGTTCACCCGGCTCGTGCCCAGTGTGTTCACGGGTGCCGGGATCGTCGCGAGCATGGTGTTGCTGTCGTATGCGGCCAGGTCCCTGCCGATCGGTACGGCGTACGGCGTGTGGGTGGGGATCGGGGCGGCCGGGGCGGCGGTGCTCGGCATGGTGGTGCTGGGTGAGCCGGTCACCACCGCCCGGGTTTTCTTCGTCTGTCTGCTGCTGGTCGCCGTGGTGGGGCTGAAGGCGACCAGCGGCCACTGAGGGCCGCCGGCCGCCGGCCGGTCATTGTGGTTGGCCTGCTGTGATGCCGCCGTCCGTGGTGCCGACGTCGGTGCCGCCGTCCGTGGTCGTGCCGCCGCCGTCGGCGCCTCCGGGTGTGCCGCCGCCGGTGGTCGGGTCACCGCCGGTGGTGTTGCCGCCCGTGGTGTCGCCTCCGGTGGTGGTGCCGCCGCCGTCGGTGGTGGTGGTGGTACCACCGTCCGTCGTCGGGCCGCCGTTGGTCGTGCCGCCGTCGGTGGGGGTGCCGGTGGTGTTGCCGCCGTCGGTCGTGCCACTGGTCGGGGTGCCGCCCTGTGACGGGGTGCTGGTCGTGCCGCCGTTGTCCTGGTTGCCGGTGGTACCGGGGGTGGACGGGGCCTGCGAGGCGGGTGCCTGGACGTCGGCGCCCTGCTGGAGCTCGAGGTCGAAGTCGCTGACCGGCTTGCCCTTGAGCGCGTTGCGGGTGAACTGGGCCCAGATCTCGGTGGGTGCGCCGCCGCCGTTGATGCGGGGCAGGCCCATCGCGCCGTAGAGCGATTTGTGGCCGGCGGTGACGGGGTCCTGGCCCATGACGGAGACGACGGTGGCGAGGTCGGGGGTGTAGCCCGCGAACCAGGCTGCGGTGTCCTCCTCGGCGGTGCCGGTCTTGCCGGCGGCGGGACGGCCGGCCTGCTGGGCCGCGGTGGCGGTGCCGCTGTCGACCACGCTCTGCAGGACGGAGGTGGTGGTGTCGGCGGCCTCGCGGCTGACGGCCTGCTTGACCGCCCGGTCGGGCAGCCTGACCTCTTCGGTGTTGTCCTTGGTGATCTTCTCGACCATCGAGTACGTGCCGTGCTTGCCGTGGTTGGCGAGGGTGGCGTACGCCTCGGCCATGTCGAGGACGCTGGCGGTGGCGGTACCGAGGGCGATGGACGGGTAGGGCTGGAGGTCCTTGGTGTCGGAGGGGACGCCGAGGTCGACGGCGGTCTGCTTGACCTTGGCGGGGCCGACGTCGACGGCCATCTGGGCGTAGACGGTGTTGACCGACAGGTCGGTGGCCTTGCGGACCGTGATGTCGCCGTAGGACTTGGAGTCCTCGTTCTCGGGGGCGTAGCCGCCGCCGCTCCAGCCCTGTACGGGGCGCTTGTTGGTGCCGTCGTAGTAGGTGTTGGGGCTGATGGTCTGGCCGTCCTGGGTGGCCGAGCCGTTCTGGACCGCGGAGGTGAACACGAACGGCTTGAAGGTGGAGCCGACCTGGAAGTCACCGCGGGTGGCGCCGTTGGTGTACTGCTTCACGTAGTCGATGCCGCCGTACATGGCGACGACCTTGCCGGTCTTGGGGTCGACGGAGGCTCCGCCGGCGCGGACGCTCTTGTCGACCTTGTTGTTCTTCTTGTCCAGCTTGGACATCAGCTGGTCGTTCACGGCCTTGACGAAGGCGTTCTGCTTGTCCTTCTGGAAGGTCGTGGTGATCCGGTAGCCGCCGGCGGCGAGCTGGTCGGGGTCGATGATGTTGTTGGTGATCAGGTAGTGCTTGACCGCCTCGACGAGGTAGCCGCGCTGGCCGGACAGGCCGGTGGAGACGGTCTGCTGCTTCGGCATGGGGAACTTCATGCCGGTGCGCTTGGCCTCGCTGAGCCAGCCCTTCGTGACCATGCCGTCCAGGACGTAGTTCCAGCGGGCGACGGCCGCGGACTTGTTCTCGGGGTGGGCTACGACGTCGTACTCGCTCGGCGCGTTCACGAGGGCGGCGAGGTAGGCGGCGCGGGCGGGGTCGAGGTCGGTGGCGTCCCTGCCGTAGTAGGCCTGGGCCGCGGCCTGGATGCCGTAGGCGTTGCGGCCGAAGTAGCTGGTGTTGAGGTAACCCTCGAGGATCTGGTCCTTCGTCTTGTTCTGGTCCAGCTTGATCGAGATGAAGAATTCCTTGGCCTTGCGGGTGACGGTCTGTTCCTGGGCCAGGTAGTAGTTCTTGACGTACTGCTGGGTGATGGTGGAGCCGGACTGCTTGCCCTTGCCGGTGGCGGTGTTCCAGCCGGCACGGATCATGGCCTTGGGGTCGATGGCGGACTCGGTGTAGAAGTCGCGGTCCTCGGCGGCCAGGACGGCGTGCTGGGCGTCCTTGGAGATCTGGGCGAGGGTGACGTTCTCGCGGTTGATCTGGCCGTCTCGGGCGAGTTGGGAGCCGTCGGCGTAGAGGTAGACGTTGCCCTGCAGGGTGGCGAGGGCGTTGGCCGGCGGGATCTTCACGAGGGAGTAGCCGAGGAAGAAGAGGCCGACGATCAGCAGGACACCGATCACGAAGGTGCCGAGCACCATGCGCCAGGTGGGGATGATCCGTCGCCATCCGGTGCGCTTGGGCCGCTTGGGCTTCTTGCCGCCGTTGCCACCGTTGCCGCCGTTGCTTCCGCCGCCGTCGCCGCCGGAGGCCGCGAGGGCGGCGGTTTCGTCGGCGGGGCCGGTTGCGGGGGTGCGGGGGGTGGAGGTGGTGCCGGGAGCGCCGGAAGCGCGGTTGGTGGAGGTGGTGCCGGGGGTGCGGGTGGGCGTGGCCGCGGCGCCGGCCGTGGCGGCGGCCTTTGCCGCGCCGGCCGCGGTGCCCGCCTGGGCGGGTGCCGCGCCGGCCGCGGTGCCCGCCTGGGCGGCCTTGGCCGCGGCGCCTGCGGCACCGGCCTGGGCCGCTCCGCTCGCCATGGCGGCGGCCTGGCCACCGCGGGCGGCGCCGCCCGCCTTGCCGGGCTGGGACGGCTGGGTCTGGCCGGTCTGGCCGGTCTGGCCGGTCTGGCCGGTCTGGCCGGAGGCTTTCACGCGGCGGAGGACCTGGGTGGTCTCGGGTGGTGCAGGGGTGTCCTTGGACGCCTGCGGAGCGGCGGCCGCCTTGCCGGTGCCTGCGGCCTGGGCCGCGGAGGCCGCTGCCGCGGCGGGCTTGATACGGCGGAGGACCTGGGTGCTCTCGGCCGGGTTCGGCTGCTGGGACTCGTGCGGCTTCGCGGCGCCCTGGGTCTCCCCGGACCGCTGGGGCCCGACGGCTCCCCGGGGCTTCTCGGACGCCTGGGACCCGCCGGACCGCTGAGGGCCGACCGAGCCCTGGGGCTTCCCGGATCCCTCGGACCCGGCCGACCGCTGAACAGCCGCCGAGCCCTGCGTGTTCCCGGAGGCATCGGAGCTGCCGGACCGCTGAGGGCCGACCGAGCCCTGGGGCTTCCCGGACGCCTCGGACCCGGCCGACCGCTGCGGGGTCCCGGAGTCCTGGGGCTTCTCGGGTCGCCGGGGCGCAGGGGTCGCGGGGCGCTGGGAGCCTTCAGGTGCCTTGGCCGCCGGGGAGCCCTCGTCCGTGCGGTTGTCCGCGCCGGTGCGCCCCGCGCGGCTCGCCTGGGCGGCGAGCGCTGCGCGGCGTGCTCGCGCCGCCTGCACCGAGCCGGAGCCCGCAAGCGTCTGGTCCGCAGGGTCCTTGTCCGCGGAGGGCGTGTCCGCGGAGGCCTTGTCCGCCCGGGCCGCCGTGCCCGGCTGCCCCTGGGCAGCCGGAGCCGGCCGGGCGGCCGGACCCTCCTGGTCCTGACCGTCCCGGGTCCGACCGTCCGTGGTCCGACCGTCCCGGCTCTGGCCCTCCCGGGCCTCGGGCGCGCGGCCCTGGCCCCGGGTCTGGCCCGGCCTCTTACGGGTGGCCTGCTCGGGAGTCCCGCCGGGTCGGGTGTCCGGCCCGGGGGGCGGGTTCTCGCGGCCCCGGGTGCGGGCACCCCCCTCTGCGGCGCGGCCCCCCTGTTCCCCGGGTCCTTCGGCCGGCAGCGGCTTCTTCGGCGCGCCGCCCTCGTTCTGCTGCGGCTGCGGCTCGTCGCTCATGTCGTGCACGGACTCCTGTTTCGCGTCGTACGTTCCCGTACGCCTCGTACGCCTTCTGCGCCCCCTGTTTGAAGACTCTCGCACCTGGCGTTCCGTTCCCGGATTTCCGGCACGGTTCCGGCACGGATAATGCGTGGCCGGCTGCCGGGCCTCCGGACTAGGCTCCTGCGCTTCGGTGTCGAGCAGTCCAGGGAGGTTGACTGGCGTGGGCGCGGGACGGTTGTACGGGGCCGTCGCGGCGGGGGGATTCAGACGGTACGCGACGTATCGGGCGGCGACTGCGGCAGGGGTGTTCACGAACACGGTCTTCGGGCTGATTCTCGTATACACGTATCGCGCGTTGTGGGACGTGAAGCCGCACCTCGGGGGGTACGACCAGGCGCAGGTCGTGACGTATGTGTGGCTGGGGCAGGCGTTCTTGTCGACGCTCGCGATCGGCGGCGGAGGCGTCGAGAACGAGTTGATGGAACGCATCCGTACGGGGGATGTGGCGATCGACCTGTACCGGCCTGCCGATCTTCAGTTGTGGTGGCTGGCCGCCGATCTGGGCCGGGCGTTCTTCCAGCTGCTGGGGCGGGGGGTGATTCCGTTCGTCTTCGGTGCGCTGTGTTTCCCGGTCTATCTGCCCACGGACGCGGGCACCTGGGTGGCGTTCCTGGTCGCGGTGGTGCTGGCGATGGTGGTCGGCTTCGGGATCCGCTTCCTGGTGGCGCTGAGCGCGTTCTGGCTGCTGGACGGGACGGGTGTGGGGCAGATGGCGTGGTTGGCGGGGTATTTCTGCAGCGGGATGCTGCTGCCGCTGAATGTGTTCCCGGGGGCGCTCGGGGAGGTCGTGCGGGCGCTGCCGTGGTCGTCGCTGCTGCAGGCGCCGGCGGACATTCTGCTGGGGCAGGGGGATCCGCTGGGGACGTATCTGTTCCAGGGGGCGTGGGCGGTGGCGCTGCTGGGTGCGGGCCGGCTGGTGCAGTCGGTGGCGACGCGGCGGGTGGTGGTCCAGGGTGGGTGAGGACAGCCGGCTGGTGGCGGGTGTGCGGGCGTACCGGATGATCGCCGGGATGTGGGTGCGGTCGACGATGGCCTACCGGGCGTCGTTCGTGATGACCACGTTCGGGAACTTCGCGGCGACCTTCTTCGATTTCGTCGCGATCATGCTGATGTTCTCGCGGGTGGATGCGCTGGGTGGCTATTCGCTGCCCGAGACGGCGTTCCTGTACGGGCTGTCGGCCGCGTCGTTCGGGCTGGCCGATCTGGTGATCGGGTCGATGGAGCGGCTGGGGCAGCGGGTGCGGGACGGAACGCTGGACACGTTGCTGGTGCGGCCGGTGCCGGTGCTGGCGCAGGTGGCGGCGGACCGGTTCGCGCTGAGGCGGCTGGGCCGGGTGACGCAGGGGCTGCTGGTGCTGGGCTGGTCGCTGACCCGGGTGGAGATCGACTGGACGGCGGCGAAGCTGCTGCTGATGCCGGTGATGGTGGTGAGCGGGTTCGGGATCTTCTGCGCGGTGTTCGTGGCGGGGGCTGCGTTCCAGTTCCTCGCGCAGGACGCCTCGGAGGTGCAGAACGCGTTCACGTACGGCGGGACGACGCTGTTGCAGTATCCGCCGACGGTGTTCGCGAAGGAGCTGGTGCGCGGGGTGACGTTCGTGCTGCCGCTGGCCTTCGTGAACTGGGTGCCCGCGGCCTATGTGCTGGGGCGGCCGTATCCGCTGGGCCTGCCGGGCTGGGTCGCGTTCGCCTCGCCGCTGGTGGCGGTGGGGTGCTGTGCGCTGGCCGGGCTGGCGTGGCGGGCGGGGCTTCGTTCGTATCGAAGTACAGGGAGCTAGCGCGGTGGCGGACAGCGACTTCATCGCAGTGGAGAAGGTCGAGAAGGTCTTCGAGGTGCGCAGGAAGGCCGGGTTCCTGAAGCGGGAGCGGCGGCAGGTGCGGGCGGTGGACTCGATCTCGTTCACCGTGGCGCGCGGTGAGATGGTCGGCTACATCGGTCCGAACGGTGCCGGGAAGTCGACGACGATCAAGATGCTGACCGGGATCCTGACGCCGAGCGCGGGCCGGCTGCGGGTGGCGGGGATCGATCCGTCGCGGGAGCGGACGCGGCTGGCGCACCGTATCGGTGTGGTGTTCGGGCAGCGGACGACGTTGTGGTGGGATCTGCCGCTGATCGACTCCTACCGGCTGGCGCACCGGATGTACCGGATCCCGGACGCCCGTTACCGGGAGAACCTGGACCGGTGTGTCGAACTCCTGGAGCTGGGTGATCTGCTGGATGTGCCGGTGCGGCAGCTGTCGTTGGGGCAGCGGATGCGGGGGGACATCGCGGCGGCGCTGCTGCACGATCCGGAGGTGTTGTATCTGGACGAGCCGACGATCGGTCTGGATGTGGTGTCCAAGGCCAAGGTGCGTGGTTTTCTGAAGGAGTTGAATGCGGAGCGCGCGACGACGGTGCTGCTGACGACGCACGATCTGCAGGACATCGAGCAGTTGTGTTCGCGGGTGATGGTGATCGACCACGGGCGGCTGATGTACGACGGTGCGCTGGCGGGGCTGCACGAGGCCGCGGAGGGCGAGCGGACGCTGGTGGTGGATCTGGAGCGGGAGTTGCCGCCGATCGAGGTGGCGCCGTGCCGGGTGGTGCGGGTGGAGGGGCCGCGGCAGTGGCTGGCGTTTCCGGCAGGGCAGTCGGCGGCGCCGCTGGTGGCGGCGATCGCGGCCGAGTATCCGCTGGTGGATCTGTCGGTGCGGGAGCCGGACATCGAGGCCGTCATCGCGAAGATGTACGCCGGGAGGGCGGTCTCGTAGGCTTTCCGTCATGACCGACGACGCAGTCCCGGAACTCCGCGCATCCGATGCCGACCGTGAACAGGTCGCCGAGGTGCTGCGGGAAGCCGTGGCCGAGGGACGCCTGGACATGGGGGAGTTCGAGGAGCGGCTGGAGGCGGCGTACAAGGCGCGTACGTATGCCGAGCTGGCGCCGATCACCCGTGATCTGCCGGTGTCCGGGGCGGTGGCGCCCTCTCCCGTGTCCTTCGTCAAGGAGCCGGTGGACAGCGGTGGTTGGGCGGGCCGGATCGTCGGCGGCGGGGAGTCGCCGGAGACTGCGGTCGCGGTGATGTCCGGGTTCGAGCGCAAGGGCCGCTGGCGGGTGCCCAGGCGGTTCAACTGCTTCGCCTTCTGGGGAGGCGGCGAGCTGGATCTGCGGGAGGCGGACTTCGCGGCCCGCGAGGTCGAGATCAACTGTGTGGCGATCATGGGCGGGGTGCAGGTGATCGTGCCGCCGGGCGTCGAGGTCGTGGTGCGTGGGATCGGCGTGATGGGCGGTTTTGAGCATCCCAGGGACGACGAGCGGCCCGATCCGGGTGCGCCGCGGGTGGTGATCGGCGGCTTCGCGTTCTGGGGCGGGGTCGGCGTGGAGCGCAAGGTGACCCGGGCCGAGCGGCAGCGGCTGAAGGAGCAGCGCCGGCAGGAGAAGCTGGAGCGCAGTCAGGCCCGGCACGAGTTGCACCGGGCCCGGCGCGAGGAGCGCTGGGAGAACCGGCGGGAGCGGGACAGGCGCCGGCACGGGGAGTACTGAGCGCACTCCCCCGGGCCGGTCGTCGTTGCGGCCGTGGTTAGGGCGTGCAGACCTTGGTCAGTTCGCCGGCCGCGTCGGTGACGGGGCCGACGTCGGGGGTCTTGTCGCCGTTCTTGATGGCGGTGCGGACGTTCCCGACGGCCTTGTCCAGGTTGTCGACCGCTTTGTTGACGTCGGCGTTGTCGGTCTTGTCGCCGATCTTCTTCAGGTTCTTCTCGATGGCGTCGAGGGAGGCGTCGGCCTGGGTGGGGTCGTTGGCGGCGTTCTCCACGGCCTGCTGGAGGTCGGTGACGCTGTCGGCGATGGAGTCGGCGGTGCGCACGCAGTCCAGGGCCTTGCCGACGGCGTCGCAGCCGGTGGTCAGGCCTGCGGTGAGTGCGACGGTCGCGACGGCGGCGGCGACGGCGGCGAGGCGGCCTCGGCGTCGGGTGGCGGCCATGGTGGTGGGTTCCCTCCCCTGGTACGGCTGGCTGGGCGCACGGGGGTTTTCCGTGCACCCGTATCCATAGGACGCCGGGGAGGGGGACGGGGGTTGCCCGCCGTACACCCGATGTTTGGTGTTCCCTTTACCTTTCGTGCGACTTTGGGGTTACTTCTCCAGGGCGCGGGCGAGCGCGGCCTGCTGGATCGCGGTCAGTTCGGTGCAGCCGGTGACGGCGAGGTCGAGCAGGGCGTTCAGCTCCTCGCGGGCGAAGGGCTGGGCCTCGGCGGTGCCCTGGACCTCGACGAAGCGGCCGTCGCCGGTGCAGACGACGTTCATGTCGGTCTCGGCGCGCACGTCCTCCTCGTAGCAGAGGTCGAGGAGGGGGATGCCGCCGACGATGCCGACCGAGACGGCGCTCACGGTTCCGGTGAGCGGCTGGCGGCCGGCCTTGATCAGCTTCTTGCCCTGGGCCCAGGAGACGGCGTCGGCGAGGGCGACGTAGGCGCCGGTGATGGCGGCGGTGCGGGTGCCGCCGTCGGCCTGGAGGACGTCGCAGTCGAGGACGATGGTGTTCTCGCCGAGCGCCTTGTAGTCGATGACGGCGCGCAGGGAGCGGCCGATGAGACGGGAGATCTCATGGGTGCGGCCGCCGATCTTGCCCTTGACGGACTCGCGGTCGCCGCGGGTGTTGGTGGCGCGGGGCAGCATGGAGTACTCCGCGGTGACCCAGCCCTCGCCGCTGCCCTTGCGCCAGCGCGGGACTCCTTCGGTGACGGAGGCGGTGCAGAAGACCTTGGTGTCGCCGAAGGAGACGAGGACGGAGCCCTCCGCATGCTTGCTCCAGCCGCGTTCGATGGTGACCGGGCGGAGCTGTTCGGGGGTGCGGCCGTCGATTCGAGGCATTGAGGACATGGGGCCGAGCCTATCCGGAGTGCCGGAAGGGGCTCCTCCCGCGGTGGGAAGAGCCCCTTTCAGGTGAACCCGGGTGATCCCGAGGGCTCACATCATGTCTTCGATCTCCGCCGCGATCGGGTCGGCGTCGGTGCCGATGACGACCTGGATGGCGGTGCCCATCTTGACGACGCCGTGGGCGCCCGCGGCCTTCAGGGCGGCTTCGTCGACCAGAGCGGGGTCGGACACCTCGGTGCGCAGCCGGGTGATGCAGCCCTCGATCTCCTCGATGTTGTCGATGCCGCCGAGGCCGGCGACGATCTTCTCAGCCTTGCTGGCCATGTTCCTTCTCCCTGATCCGAACCGCTTTGTCGCAGTAACCCACAGTTGGCCCATCTTTGCGAGCGGTCATGCCGTACGTGCCGAATGATGGCGATCACGACAGCGGAACCGTCCGCCGACTGGTCTACACCACCGTGGGGACGGTCGCCAAACCGCCCCGGTGAAGCGGTCAGGGAGGACGCCGATGAGCGCCGACAGCACGGTCAGTCCCGCGCTCGCCCGCTGGCACAAGCTCTTCCAGGGCCTGCAGAAGATGGGCCGCAGCCTGCAGCTTCCGATCGCGGTGCTGCCGGCGGCGGGCCTGCTGATCGGCCTCGGCCAGCCCGGCGTCGTAGGGGCCGAGGGCCTGGGCTGGACGACGGTCGCCCAGGTGATGCAGGGAGCGGGCGGCGCCCTGCTCGACGGCTCGCTGGGCCTGCCCCTGCTGTTCTGCGTGGGCGTGGCGATCGGGATGGCCAAGAAGTCCGACGGTTCGACGGCGCTCGCGGCGGTGGCGGGCTTCCTCGTCTACTACGGCGTGCTGCACCAGTTCCCCGCGGACTGCCCCGGCGGCTCCAGGGCCGTCCCGCAGGTCGGCTGCCAGGTGATCAGCGGCGGCTCGGTGTCCCCCTTCACCTTCCAGAACCCCGGCGTCTTCGGCGGCATCGTCATGGGTCTGCTGGCGGCCTTCCTCTGGGCCCGCTTCCACCGCACCCGGCTCGTCGACTGGCTGGGCTTCTTCAACGGACGTCGGCTCGTCCCCATCATCATGGCGTTCGTCGCCATCGTCTTCGCGGTGCTGTGCCTGTGGATCTGGCCACCGATCGGGAGCGGCCTGGAGGACTTCAGCCACTGGCTGCGGGATGCCGGGTCGTGGGGCGCGGGCGTGTTCGGCGTCGCCAACCGGGCGCTGCTCGTGATCGGCCTGCACCAGTTCCTGAACGTGCCCATCTGGTTCCAGTTCGGCAGCTACACCAAGCCGGACGGCACGGTGGTGCACGGCGACATCAACATGTTCCTGGCGGGCGATCCGCACGCCGGGCAGTTCACCTCGGGGTTCTACCCGATCATGATGTTCGCGCTGCCGGCGGCGGCGCTGGCGATCACGCACTGCGCCAAGCCGCACCGCCGCAAGGAGGTCGGCGGGCTGATGCTCTCCGTGGCGCTGACCTCGTTCGTGACCGGCATCACCGAACCGATCGAGTACTCCTTCCTCTTCATCGCGCCCCTGCTGTACGCGGTCCACGCGGTGCTCACCGGTGTCTCGATGGCGGCGACCTGGGGGCTCGGGGTGCACGACGGCTTCAGCTTCTCGGCGGGCCTGATCGACTACGTCATCAACTGGAACCTGGCGACCAAGCCGTGGCTGATCATCCCGATCGGTCTGTGCTTCGCGGCCGTCTACTACGCCGTCTTCCGTTTCGCGATCACGACGTTCGATCTGAAGACCCCGGGCCGGGAGCCGGAGGAGGACGTCGAGGACGTCACCAAGGTCTGACGCCGCAGCCGACGCCCCGTCACCGCCCCCGTCACCACCTCGGTCGCCGCCCCCGGTCGCCCGGGCCCGGCACCGCGGAGGTCCGCCCTGAGCCGCCCTCCGGCCGGTACGGCGTGTAGTGCTGCGGTAGCGGATTCACGGGTTCCTTATCCCGCCTTCATCGTGCTACAACAGGTCTACACCACTGAGTGGTGTAGACCAGAGACGCTGCCGTCCCTTCCATGGTTCCCGGGCGGCGCCTTGCCCTCCCCCGGCCCGCGGCCGGAGGTACCTCCAGGAGGAACTTGTGACCACGGCCACCGCCGCTCCCGCGGCAGAGAAGAAGAAGGGCGCCGGGGCGATGGCTGTGCTGCAGCGTATCGGCCGCAGCCTGATGCTGCCGGTGGCGGTGCTTCCCGCAGCCGCCCTGCTGGTGCGCCTCGGCAACACCGACATGCTCGGCCGCCCCGAGTTCCCCGCCTTCCTCACGAAGATAGCCTCCTTCATGGCGGCCGGCGGCAACGCGATCCTCGACAACATGCCGCTGCTGTTCGCCGTGGGCATCGCGATCGGCTTCGCGAAGAAGTCGGACGGTTCGACGGCGCTCGCCGCGGTGGTCGGATACCTGGTCTTCAAGAACGTGCTCGGCACGTTCACCGACAAGAACCTGCCGAAGGTGGCGACGGCCGTCGACGGCAAGGTCGTCATGGTGGACGCCCCGGCGGACGCCAAGGTCCTCGGCGGCGTGGTGATGGGCCTCGCCGTCGCACTGCTCTACCAGCGCTTCTACCGCACCAAGCTGCCCGACTGGGCGGGCTTCTTCGGCGGCCGTCGGCTGGTCCCGATCCTGTCGGCCCTCGTCGGCCTGGTCCTCGGCATCGTCTTCGGCTACATCTGGCCGGTGCTCGGCTCCGGTCTGCACAACTTCGGCGAGTGGCTGGTGGGTTCGGGCGCCGTCGGCGCCGGCATCTTCGGTGTCGCCAACCGTGCACTGATCCCGATCGGCATGCACCACCTGCTGAACTCGTTCCCCTGGCTGCAGGCGGGCGACTACCACGGCAAGAGCGGCGACATCGCGCGCTTCCTGGCCGGCGACCCGACCGCGGGCCAGTTCATGACCGGCTTCTTCCCGATCATGATGTTCGGCCTCCCGGCCGCCTGCCTCGCCATCGTGCACTGCGCCCGCCCGGAGCGCCGCAAGGTGGTCGGCGGCATGATGTTCTCGCTCGCGCTGACCAGCTTCGTCACCGGCGTGACCGAGCCGATCGAGTTCACCTTCATGTTCATCGCCCCGGTCCTGTACGCGATCCACGCGGTCCTCACCGGCATCTCCATGGCGCTGACCTGGTCGCTGGGCATGCGCGACGGCTTCGGCTTCTCGGCCGGCGTGATCGACTGGGGCCTGAACCTGGGCATCGCGAGCAACCCGTGGGGTCTGCTGCTGGTGGGCCTGTGCTTCGGTGTCGTCTACTACGTCGTCTTCCGCTTCGCCATCACCAAGTTCAACCTGCCCACCCCGGGCCGGGAATCGGACGAGGAACTGGCGGAACTCCAGAAGGCCGAAGCCAAGTAGGCCCCTGCGAAAGCCCGACCGAAAACGAATTCCCCGGCCGTGTCACGGCCGGGGAATTCGTTTTCGGGTACCTGCTGCGGCTCGGCGGCCTCAGATGTCGTAGACCTTGCGGGGAGCGGCCAGCTCCACCGGCCCGTCGAACACCTCGCGCGCGTCCGCCAGATTGACCTGTGGGTCGGTCCACGGCGGGATGTGGGTGAGGACCAGGCGGCGGGCGCCCGCACGGGCCGCCGTCTCGCCTGCCTCGCGGCCGTTGAGGTGCAGGTCGGGGATGTTCTCCTTGCCGTGCGTGAACGCGGCCTCGCACAGGAACAGGTCGGTGTCCCGGGCCAGCTGGTCAAGCACCTCGGTGACGCCCGTGTCGCCGGAGTACGTCAGGGACGTCCCGCCGTGTTCGATACGGATGGCGTACGCCTCCACGGGGTGGCGGACCCGCTCGGTGTGCACCGTGAACGGTCCGATCTCGAACGTGGACGGCTTGACCGTGTGGAAGTCGAAGACCTCGCTCATCGAGGAGGCGGAGGGGGTGTCGGCGTACGCCGTGGTCAGACGGTGCTCGGTGCCCTCGGGGCCGTAGACCGGGAGCGGGTCGCAGCGGCCGCCCTCGTGGCGGTAGTAGCGCGCGACGAAGTACGCGAGCATGTCGATGCAGTGGTCGGCGTGCAGATGGCTCAGGAAGATCGCGTCGAGGTCGTAGAGACCGCAGTGGCGCTGCAGCTCGCCGAGGGCGCCATTGCCCATGTCGAGGAGCAGCCGGAAGCCGTCGGCCTCGACGAGGTAGCTCGAGCAGGCCGATTCCGCGGAAGGAAACGACCCCGAGCAGCCGACGACGGTGAGCTTCATGAAGCAGAAACCTCCGTAGGCGGAAATCCGGTGGGCGGGAGCCGGGAAGAGGGCTCGGGAAAGGGGCAGGCGGGGGTCGTGCGGTTTGTCGAGCGTAAGGCGCAAAAGGGCCGGTCGCTCCTCCGCCAGGGGCCGTTGTGGGCGAACTCACCTGCGCTGTCACCGGTTCGGCTGGACCAGGGGCGCACGGAGATTACAGAGGGCGCGCAATGACGAGCACACGCCGGTAACGTCGTCGTTATGGACACGTCCTGGTGGCTCGCGCTCGCGGCGGTGGTGCTGCTCGCGGTGATCGCCACGCTCGTCGACGGCTGGGGCCGGGGCAGCCGGCCCGGTGGGCGACGGCTGCGGCCGCCCGGGCGCCCCGAGCGCCGGGAGCGCGCCCTGGCGGCGCATCCGCACCCGGGGGACATCTGGTGGGCGAACGTGCCCTACGAGGACCGGGCGGACGCCAAGGACCGGCCCTGTCTGGTGCTGGCCGTGCGCGGCAACCGGGCCACCGTCGCGAAGATCACCAGCAAGTACCACGACGAGCGCTCCGGGGTGATCCCGCTGCCGCCGGGAGCGGTCGGCGACGCCCACGGCCGGCCCAGCTTCCTGCAGACCGACGAGCTGCGCGAGGTGCCGGTGTGGGACTTCCGGCGGCGGGTGGGCGTGGTCGACCCGGTCCTGTGGGACCAGGTCAGGCACCTCGCCGGCTAGGGCCTTTTTTCGGATCGGGACGGCCTCGGGCGACGGCGCCTGGTGGCGGACCCGAGCGGGGGCCGGTGCATGCAGCTGCAAGGCGGGGGACGGACGCGACGAGGGGGCCCCCGCGCGAGCGAGGCCGAGCGTGGGGGGAGTCGGCGAGAGACGACAACGCCGCTGGGCGTGCCCCCACGCTCTTGAGGCGGTGGGAAAGTGCGTGCCGGCTCCCGCGACTCCGGCAGGATCCGAAGGAGAGGCCCTGGCTCTCCACGTCACCCGCTCCGCCTATTTCACCGTCACGGTGACCGTCCACTCCTGGATGCCCTTGCAGGAGAACTGGCCGGAGCCGGTGGGCTCGGCGCACAGCGGGCGGGAGGACGAGAGTTTCACGGTTCCGGGAGCCACCGCCCGGTAGGCGGCCGTGGCGTCGCCCGGCTGGATGACGAATCCCGCGTTGATCGCCTGGAGGGCGCCGCCGTGCGCGGTGACCGGCTTCCAGGGGCGGGCCTTGGTCCCGTCCAGGGTCAGCCGCACCTCGCCGCCCTTGGCCAGGCAGACGGTACGGCCGCTGTCGGCCGCCTTCAGCTCCGCCTGGGGGGCGCACCCGCCGCCGGAGGGCGGGGCGGAGGCGGAGGCGGAGTCGGAAGCGGTGGCCGACGGTGACACTTTGTCGTTGCTGCTGGTGTCCTTGCCGCTCTGGGAACCGCAGCCTGCCAGGAACAGCGCTGTGGCAGCGAGGACGACGGGCGTCGTACGGCGCATGGGGGACCGCCTTTCTGCGTGGCCGGCCGACCGGCCACTTGGTGCAGATGTGACGTACCACCGGCGCGGACGGATCCCGCACACGGACGGCGTCCGTGTGCGGGACCGGGTGTCGTACGGCTCAGCTGGTCGTCAGGGCGGTGTCGTCCACGACGAAGCTGGTCTGGAGGGAGGAGTCCTCCACTCCGCTGAACTTCAGGGTGACCGTCTGGCCCGCGAAGGAGGACAGGTCGAAGGTCTTCTGCGTGTACCCGGAGGCGGCGTTGAGGTTCGAGTAGGTCGCCAGGGTCGTCGAGCCGGCGCTCACCGTCAGCTTGTCGTACGCGGTGCTGCTGGTGGTCTCGTCGGAGTCGATGTGCAGGTAGAAGGTGAAGCTGGCCTTGCAGCCGGCCGGGACGGTCACCGACTGGGAGAGCGTGTCGGTGTGCGAGGAGCCGTAGCCGTCGAGCCAGGCCTTGTAGGAGCCGCCGTGCGCGGCCTCACCGGAGTCGGTGGTGATGACACCGCTGGAGGCGGTCCAGGTGGTGTTGCCCGACTCGAAGCCCGGGTTGCCGAGCAGCTGGGCCGAGCTGCAGGTGCCGCCGGAGGAGCCGACCGTCCAGGTGAAGGAGGTGGCACCGGAGGCGCCGGTGGAGTCCTTGGCGGTGACGGTGACCTGGTAGGTGCCCGCGGTGGAGGCCGTGCCGGAGATCAGGCCGGTGGAGCTGTTGATGGACAGGCCGGTCGGCAGGCCGGAGGCGCTGTAGGTCAGGGCCGCACCCGCGCTGTCGGTGGCGTGGATCTGCAGGCTGGCCGAGCCGCCGGTGGTGGTGGACTGGCTGCCGGGGTTGGTGACGGTCACCGTGTTGCCGGTGCTGGTGCCGGCGGTGAAGGCGGTGGTGCCGTTCGGGGTGCCCCAGCCGGTCGGACCGTCGTAGCCGGTGCCCGCGGTGCAGAAGTACGACGGCGAGCAGGAGCCGTTGTTGCCACTGGTCACGTCGTACAGGTTGCCGGTGTGCTGGTACGGGTACTTCGACGGGTAGTCGCCGGAGCCCGGGGTGCCCGCGAGGGCGTAGACGCCGGCGACGATCGGGGAGGAGGCGCTGGTGCCGCCGTAGACCGCCCAGCCGGAGCCGCCGTAGGTGTCGTAGACCGCGACGCCGGTGGCCGGGTCGGCGACGGCGGAGACGTCGGCCTCCATGCGCTTGGAGCAGCCGGTGTCGGTCTGCCAGCTCGGCTTCGGGTCGTAGGCGGAGCAGCCGGAGCCGGTGCCCTCGGTGGAGTTGGTGTGCCACACCGACTCGCTCCAGCCGCGGGAGCTGGAGGAGGTGGTGAGCGCGGTGCCGCCGACGGCGGTCACGTACTGCGAGGTCGCCGGGTACTCGGCGCCGTAGGCGGAGTCGCCCGAGGAGACGGTGATGGCGACGCCCGGGTGCTTGAAGTACTGGGTGTCCTCGCTGGTCTGGGAGGAGGACTCGTCGCCGCCCCAGCTGTTGGAGACGACCTTGGCGCCCAGCGTGACGGCCTCGTTCTCGGCGATGCCGAGGTCGGTGTCGTTCGCGGAGTTCGCCTCGACCAGGTCGATGCTGCAGTTCGGGCAGACCGCGCTGACCATGTCGATGTCGAGCGCCTCTTCACCGGCCCAGCCGCTGTCGTTGGTCGGCAGCGAGGTGGTGGAGCCGGTCTGGCTGACCTGCTTGAAGCAGCCGTTGGCCTTGGTGCAGGCGGACAGGCCGTAGGTGGAGCGGTAAGTGGCCAGGTCCGACTCGGCGTTGGGGTCGTTGTAGGCGTCGACGATGGCGACGGTCATGCCGGAGCCGCCGGTCGAGGGCAGGTTGTAGGCGCTGTGCAGGTTGGCCGGGGACAGGCCGGAGGGGGCCGCGGCGGCGAGCGCCGAGGCGAGCCGCTGCTTGATGTCGGTGCGCCGCTGGGCGAAGCAGGACGCGTGGCCCGGCTCGGCGGTGGCGCACAGGTGGGTCGTGGGGACCTTCTGCCCGGCCTTGCCGGTGGAGTGGAAGGTCTGCCGCTCGGGGGCGGTCAGGGCCTTGGCGTTCTGCGCGGCCCGGGAGGTGTGGGGCGTGGGGGCGGCGGCCTGGGCTCCGGCCGTCGGTGCCGCGGCCAGTCCGGCGACGGTCAGGGTGAGGGCGGGCAGGGCGACGGAGAGGAGTCTTCGCAGGTTCCGTCTCGGCCCGCTCGGGCGTGACTCACGCATGGGGTACTGCCTCCATGGGGAAGTGGGGTTTCTCGCACTGGTGGGGCAGGCCCGTGACGCGCGTAGCGGCGGCAGACGCAGTCATGAGCATGACACTCATTGCCACCCTGAAGTCGAGTGAGCGTGACATGACAGGGTGCGCGAGGACCGTAGACCCGGCCGGAGGACGACCGGCAGTACCGGACGGAATCCTTTGCCTCTCCGTAGGATGCGTTTAGCCCCCTCATGGGAGGGGGCTGGCGCGTGCTTGATGCGGACCCGCGGGGGCCTACGCCCAGAGCTGGCCCTGCAGCGTCTCGATGGCCTCTTCGGTGGTGGCGGCCGTGTAGACGCCGGTGGAGAGGTACTTCCAGCCGCCGTCGGCCACGATGAAGACGATGTCGGCGCTCTCCCCCGCCTTGACCGCCTTGCGGCCGACACCGATCGCCGCGTGCAGGGCGGCGCCGGTGGACACGCCCGCGAAGATGCCCTCCTGCTGCAGGAGTTCACGGGTGCGGGTGACCGCGTCGGCGGAGCCGACCGAGAAACGGGTCGTGAGGACGGAGGCGTCGTACAGCTCCGGTACGAAGCCCTCGTCGAGGTTGCGCAGGCCGTAGACCAGGTCGTCGTAGCGCGGCTCGGCGGCGACGATCTTCACGTCCGGCTTGTGCTCGCGCAGATAGCGGCCGACGCCCATCAGGGTGCCGGTGGTGCCGAGGCCCGCGACGAAGTGCGTGATCGACGGCAGGTCCGCGAGGATCTCCGGGCCGGTCGTCGCGTAGTGGGCGCCCGCGTTGTCCGGGTTGCCGTACTGGTAGAGCATCACCCAGTCGGGGTGCTCGGCGGCCAGCTCCTTGGCCACGCGCACGGCGGTGTTGGAGCCGCCCGCGGCCGGGGAGGAGATGATCTCGGCACCCCACATGCCCAGCAGGTCACGGCGCTCCTGCGAGGTGTTCTCCGGCATCACGCACACCATGCGGTAGCCCTTGAGCTTGGCTGCCATCGCCAGGGAGATGCCGGTGTTGCCGGAGGTCGGCTCCAGGATCGTGCAGCCCGGAGTGAGGCGGCCGTCCTTCTCCGCCTGCTCGACCATGTGCAGGGCGGGGCGGTCCTTGACCGAGCCGGTCGGGTTGCGGTCCTCCAGCTTGGCCCAGATCCGCACGTCGTCGGACGGCGACAACCGCGGCAGGCGCACCAGAGGGGTGTTGCCCACCGCGGCCAGCGGGGAGTCGTAGCGCATGGGTGCTCAGCGACCGATCAGTGCATGCCGCCGGCCACGGCCGGCAGGATCGTCACGGTGTCACCGTCGGACAGTTTGGTGTCGATGCCGTCGACGAAGCGGACGTCCTCGTCGTTCAGGTACACGTTGACGAAGCGGCGCAGCTGGCCGTTGTCCACGATGCGGGCCTGGACGCCCGCGTGCCGGGTCTCGAGGTCGGCGAACAGCTCGGCGAGGGTCTCACCGCTGCCCTCCACCGCCTTCTGACCGTCGGTGTACTGGCGGAGGATGGTGGGGATGCGGACCTCGATGGCCATGGTTGCGGTCTCCTGTCGGAAAGAGTCATCGGTTCGGTGTGCGCGCGATGGGGGTCCCGCCGGGCTTGCGCACTGAGGGAACGCCGCGGCTCACGGCCGTACGGCGGTGGGGAACGTCAACAGATGGCGCTGTTCAGCCTGCACAGGTCGACGTGCAGCCGCGCCACGAGCAGCGTGCTCGGCGCCTTCTCGCTCACGTCGTTCAGAACCATGGGCTCATCGTATCGATTCCCGGTCCGGGTTCTGGAAGGCGATCCCACATGACGGACTGATCTCAACCAAGGACTGAGATCAGTACGCCTCCACGACCCTGACCTCCTCCTCGGTGACCTCTCCGTCGAGGATCCGGAAGGAGCGGAACTGGAACTCGCCGAGGCCGTCGGCGTCGGCGGTGGAGACCAGGACGTAGTGGGCACCGGGCTCGTTGGCGTAGCCGATGTCGGTGCGGGAGGGGTAGGCCTCGGTCGCGGTGTGGGAGTGGTAGATGATCACCGGCTCCTCGTCGCGGTCGTCCATCTCGCGGTAGAGCTTGAGCAGGTCCTGCGAGTCGAACTCGTAGAAGGTGGGCGAGCGGGCCGCGTTCAGCATCGGGATGAAGCGCTCGGGGCGGCCGGAGCCCACCGGGCCGGCGACGACGCCGCACGCCTCGTCGGGGTGGTCCTCGCGCGCGTGGGCGACGATCTGGTCGTGCAGGGCCTGGGTGAGGGTCAGCATGGGGGTCAGGATAAGCATGTGGGCCGTCCCGTACCGAGGTGTGGTACGAGGCGGCCCACATGGTGGACGTCCTGAGCGGCAGCCGCCGGGGGTGCCACGAGTACTCCCGGCGGCCGGACGTCCTGGGATGGGTCTCCCTGCGGTCAGCCCACCTTCTCGAAGGTCGGCTCGGTGCGGTCGGCGATCTGCGGCGTGCGGGTCTTCAGGACCATCCAGCCGATGCCGAGCGCGGCCGCCCAGACGGCCATCACGTACAGGCAGACCCGGGAGTCGGCGTCGTAGGCGATCAGGCCGGTGACGAAGAGCAGGAACGCGATGGCGATGTACGAGCACACCGCGCCGCCCGGCGCCGGGAAGGACGAGGCGGGCAGCCGGCCCGCGACCACCGCACGGCGGTAGAGGACGTGGCTGACCAGGATCATCAGCCAGGTCCAGATGCCGGCTGCGGTGGCGACGGAGGTGACGTAGCCGAAGGCCTTCTCCGGGACGATGTAGTTGAGGATCACGCCGATGCCCATGAAGGCCACCGAGACGGTGATGCCGAGCGCCGGGGTCTTGGTGGACGACAGCTTGGAGAAGACGCGCGGCGCCTCGCCGTTGTCCGCGAGGGTGCGCAGCATGCGGCCGGTGGAGTACATGCCCGAGTTGCAGGACGACAGGGCCGCGGTGAGCACCACGAAGTTGACGATGCCGGCGCCGGCCGGGATGCCGATCATGGCGAACGCCTTCACGAAGGGGCTGACGCCCGCCGCGAACTGGGTCCACTTGACCACGCACAGGATGACCGTGAGGGCACCGATGTAGAACAGGGCGATACGCCAGGGCAGCGTGTTGATCGCCTTCGGGAGGGTCTTCTCCGGGTTCTCGGACTCGCCCGCGGTGACGCCGACCAGCTCGACGGCGAGGTAGGCGAACATCACGCCCTGCAGGGTCATCAGGGAGGAGCCGACGCCCTTGGGGAAGAAGCCGTCGAACTGCCACAGGTTCGAGACGGAGGCGGTGTCACCGGCGGCGCTGAAGCCGAAGGTAAGCACGCCGAGGCCGATCACGATCATGCCGACCAGGGCGGTGACCTTGACCATGGAGAACCAGAACTCGATCTCGCCGAACAGCTTCACCGAGATCAGGTTGGCCACGAACAGGACCACCAGGAAGACCAGCGCCGTCACCCACCGTGGGACGTGCGGGAACCAGTAGTTGACGTAGATCGCCGCGGCCGTCAGCTCGGCCATGCCGGTCACGACCCACATCAGCCAGTACGTCCAGCCGGTGAAGTAACCGAAGAACGGGCCGAGGAACTCCCGGGAGTACTCCGCGAAGGAACCGGAAACCGGGCGGTAGAGCAGCAGCTCGCCCAGTGCCCGCATGATGAAGAAGATGATCACGCCGGCGAGGGCATACATCAGGATGAGGCTGGGACCGGCCTTGGCGATGTTCGCCCCGGCTCCCAGGAACAGGCCGACGCCGATCGCGCCGCCGATCGCAATCATCTGGACCTGACGGCTGCCGAGCCCGCGCTCGTAACCCTCTTCAGGGGCTTCGGTGACCTTCTCAGAGGTCATGTGTGGTGCGCCTTTCTCCATGCCGAACCGGGCCTTCCGTCGGCCTCGGATCGGGTTTCGATCCCCCCGGATTGATGGAGCTGGGCGGGTTTCTCGAGCCCGCCCGTGCCTGGCCGGCGGTCGCCGGCTCGGTGGCGCACCCGGCCGAACATGGGTGGTGTTCGCCGGGCGGTCGTGAAGATTTATCACGGCCGCAACAATGATCACAGGTGCGCATTGTGACGCACCGCACAGGAAGAACCGGACAAAAAGCACCCTAAAGTGCCAAAACAGGCCGCAACGGTGACTGGATCGTTATCCGGATTTGAGCGTCCTCTGAGCGAACACAAAATCGGGACGATCAGGGCATCAGGGTCGTCACCAGCGTCTCCTGGAGACCGCCCAGCCACAGATAGGCCATCACCATCGGCTTGCGCGGGTCCTCGTCCGGGAGCCGGTAGAGCAGATCGGTGTCGTCCTCGTCGGTGATCTCCAGCCGGGCACCGATCGCCAGGCGCAGATCATTGAGGGCGCCGAGCCAGCGCCGTGACTCGTCCGGGGACAGCTTGAGCACCGCCCCGCCCTCGTCCACCGGGGACAGCGCGTCCAGCGTGCGGATCACCGCGAGGGCGCTGTCCCGCTTGCCGGCCCTGAGGTCGTTCTCGGTGTAGCGGCGGAACTCGGCGGAGTGCGCCTCCTGCTCCCCGGCCTCGGCCGGCGAGGCGGGCGCCTGCTCCGGATCGCTGTAGGCGTCCGGGAAGAGCCTTCGGAGCACCGGGTCGGCGGGCGGCTCGCTCGGGCCCTCGGCGAACAGCTCGGCGAGCGGGTCGGCGGAGGCGTCCTCGGCGGGGCCGGGGCCGATCAGCTCCAGGAGCTGGACGGCCAGCGACCGGATGATGGAGATCTCGACCTCGTCGAGTGCGACGGCAGCGCCGCCACCGGGGATCGGTTCGAAGTGTCCGGGCATCGAAATGGGTTCGCTACTTCCGGTCCTGCTGGAGGGTGGCCCACAGACCGTAGCCGTGCATCGCCTGCACGTCGCGCTCCATCTCCTCGCGAGAACCGCTGGAGACGACCGCCCGGCCTTTGTGGTGGACGTCGAGCATGAGCTTGGTGGCCTTGTCCTTGGTGTAGCCGAAGTACGTCTGGAAGACGTACGTCACATAGCTCATGAGGTTGACCGGGTCGTTGTGGACGATCGTGACCCAGGGGACGTCGGGCTCGGGTACGGCGAAGACCTCCTCCGCCGACTCGGTGCGTTCGATCTCTACGGGCGCGGGTGACGTCACAGAGCCCATGCTGCCACGCGCGCGATAAATCGTCACACTGACGAAATGGGGTGTACGATTACCTGCCATGCGGCACACACCGGGGGACAACCCCCGGACCCCTGGCCACGCCTGGGGAACCGGAGAATAGGGGTCAGGTGAGTTTGGTGGACGTGGCGGACCTTGGGCTGCCGGTGGACGTTCCCTCGACGGCGCTCTTCACGGACCAGTACGAACTGACGATGCTGCAGGCCGCCCTGAAGGCCGGTACGGCCGAGCGGCGCAGCGTGTTCGAGGTCTTCACCCGGCGGCTGCCGAACGGGCGCCGCTACGGCGTGGTGGCGGGCACCGGACGCGTCCTGGACGCGGTCGAGAACTTCCGCTTCGACGAGGGCGTCCTCGGCTTCCTGCGCGAGCGGAAGATCGTGGACGAGCAGACCCTGAAGTGGCTCGCCGACTACCGCTTCAGCGGTGACATCTGGGGCTACCCCGAGGGCGAGGTGTACTTCCCGGGCTCGCCGATCCTGCGGGTCGAGGGCAGCTTCGCCGAGTGCGTGCTGCTGGAGACCGTGATCCTGTCCATCCTCAACCACGACTCGGCGATCGCGGCCGCCGCCTCCCGGATGGCCTCCGCCGCCGGTGACCGGCCGCTGATCGAGATGGGCGCCCGCCGCACCCACGAGCTGGCCGCCGTGGCCGCCTCCCGGGCCGCCTACCTCGGCGGCTTCGCGACCACCTCCGACCTCGCGGCCGGCTTCCGCTACGGCATCCCGACCGTCGGCACCTCCGCGCACGCCTTCACCCTGCTCCACGACAGCGAGCGGGACGCCTTCCAGGCCCAGGTGCACTCCCTCGGCAGGAACACGACCCTCCTGGTGGACACCTACGACGTCGCCGAAGCGGTCCGTACGGCGGTGGAGGTGGCCGGGCCCGAGCTGGGCGCGGTGCGCATCGACTCCGGGGACCTGCTGCTGGTCGCCCACCGGGTGCGGCACCAGCTGGACGAGCTGGGCGCCACCGGCACGAAGATCATCGTGACCTCGGATCTGGACGAGTACGCCATCGCCTCGCTCGCGGCGGCGCCGGTGGACGCGTACGGCGTCGGCACCCAGCTGGTGACCGGCTCCGGGCATCCGACCTGCTCGATGGTGTACAAGCTGGTCGCGCGGGCCGAGTCCGCCGATCCGGCGGCACCGCTGGTGCCGGTCGCGAAGAAGTCGACCGGGGGCAAGACCTCCATCGGCGGGCGCAAGTGGGCGGCGCGGCGGCTGGACGAGGAGGGAGTGGCCGAGGCCGAGGTGATCGGCACCGGGCCGGTACCGGCCGGTCTGGCCGACCGGCAGCTGCTGGTGGAGCTGGTCAAGGGCGGGGACGTCGTCACGCGCGAGACGCTCGACGTGCCCCGCGACCGGCACATCGCGGCCCGCGCCAACCTGCCGCTGTCCGCGATACAGCTCTCCCGCGGGGAACCCGTCCTGCCGACGGAGTACGTCTAGGGGAGGTGCGTCCGGAGACGGTACGCCCTGGGGCGCTCGGACAGCTGACGCGCGCCCCCTGTCCGCCCCTGTTCAAGCCCCCTCCCGGACAGGGCCGGAACTCTCTAGGCTCAGTTACTTAACCCGACAGCCGAAGGACACCCATCATGCGCCGCGCCTTGATCGTCGTAGATGTGCAGAACGACTTCTGCGAGGGGGGCAGCCTCGCGGTCGCCGGAGGTGCGGACGTCGCCGCCGCGATCACCGAGCTGATCGGCCAGGCGGCGGGTACCGGATACCGCCACGTGGTCGCCACGCGTGACCACCACATCGCGCCCGGCGGACACTTCGCGGACAACCCCGACTACGTCCGCACCTGGCCCGCGCACTGTGTCGCGGGTACCGAGGGCGTGGGCTTCCACCCGAACTTCGCGCCGGCCGTCGCCTCCGGGGCGGTGGACGCGGTGTTCGAGAAGGGCGCGTACTCGGCGGCGTACAGCGGCTTCGAGGGCACCGACGAGAACGGGGTCCCGTTGGCCGAGTGGCTGCGCTCGCGCCACATCGAGGAGGTCGACGTGGTCGGCATAGCCACGGACCACTGTGTGCGTGCCACCGCGCTGGACGCCGCCAGGGAGGGCTTCCGCACCCAGGTCCTCCTGGACCTGACCGCGGGGGTGGCCCCGGAGACGACCGACCGGGCCCTGGAGGAGCTGCGCGAGGCGGGCGTGGAACTGACCGGCAAGCCGGTGGTCAGCGGCTAGAAAGCCGCCCTGCAGCGGCTTGTGGCAACTCCGGCACCGCCGGACAGCACCACCGCGGCGGCGGAAACACAGCTCCCCCGGGCAGGACAGTCAACCTGAGGGGCGCGGGGCAGTGCCGACATGCGGCTCCGCCGCGGGGGCGCGACCGGCCACAACGCTCATGCGGCCGCTCACGCCTCGCAACACCGCACGACGCGTCACAGGTGCCGCCCAGGACGCGGCCGCACACAGCTCACCCGCGGCGGCCCGGCCCTGCGTCGGCCTCACCCCTGCTGTACCACCGCCGGCCTGCGAAGCAGTGCCCGGATGGGGTGCCACAGCTCCATCACGGTGACGTCGTTGTCGGGTGCCGTGCGCCATATGAGGCCGTCCGGATGGTGCAGGACCGCGGTGATCTCGTCCGGCGTCGGAGGAGCCGCGTTCCCCCGGAGGTAGATCGCGCGCAGACCCAGGTTGCGCAGACGCGTCAGGGCCCGGGCGCGGTTCTGGGCGTGCACCAGCACCCGCACCCCGCCGGAGCCCCCGTCAGGGGTCGGGCTGGGCAGATTCAGCGCCACCACCACCGTGCCGTTCGGTAGCTTGCAGAAACCTCCTGCGGCCATGCGGTCACATCCCCGTTTCGGTCGGTGTCAATAAGCGGACCACAGGACGCACCTAAACACGATCGGCGGCGACCCGCCAGGGGGTCACCGCCGATACGCTTCTGACCTGCGGAAACGTCCGCTACTTCACCGCGGGGCCGACTTCGAGCTCGATCGTCGAGCCGTCCTTGGCCTGCTTCGTGATCTTGATCTTGGTGTTGGTGTCAGTGATCTTGACACCGCCGGTCGGGTTCGACGCGTCGTAGTAGGAGCTGGTGTGGTCGTTGAAGACCGACACGCCCCTCTGCGACTTGATCTCGGTCGCCACGTCCGCCTTGTGCAGCGTGAAGCCGTCCGTGCGGTCCAGGCTGAACGGGGAGTCGTAGGCCTGGATCCGGTTGCGCAGCAGCGTGCCGTCGGAGTACTTCAGCGCCTTCCAGTGCGCGTCCACCGGCAGGATCAGACCGGTGCCCGGGTGGGCGTTGGCGTTGGTGTTGTTGTCCGCCTGGGAGGTGTCCCACTTCCAGATCAACAGACCGTTCTGGTACGGGTAGTGCTCCACCCAGCCCGGACGCTCGGCCGAACCGAAGTTGTACGGGCCGACCTTCAGGGTCTTGTCGTACGACACGTACTGGCGGTTCTCGGCGATGTAGTACTGCTTGTAGTCCTTGGTGAAGGACGCGCCGATGCGGGAGAAGCCGGTGGCGGTCCAACCGGCGTCCGCGGTCTCGGCATTGTCGGAGAACACCGGCGTACCGTCGGCCGTCAGCGTGATCTCGTCGGCCGCGAAGCCCTTCTGCGCCACCCCGCCGTCGGTCAGGTAGCGGAAGCGGACGTCGATCTTCTTGCCCGCGTAGGCGTCCAGCGAGTACGACAGCTTCTTGTAGCCGTCGACCGTGCCGGTCAGGGCCGGCTTGCCGGAGCCGTCGCGCGGGATGGCCTGGCCGTCCACCGTGCCGTCGATCGCGGTCCAGTTGGCGCCGCCGTCGGTCGACACCTCGGTGTAGAGGAAGTCGTAGCCGTTCTCGATGTCGTACCAGCCGTCCAGGCCGAGCGTCGCCGAGGACTTGCCGGTCAGGTCGACCGAACGGGTCAGCGTGTTCTTGAGGTTGTCACCGCTGCCGCTCCACCACTGGTTCGCGCCCTGCGCGGGGGTGACGATGTCGGTCTTGACCGCCTTGTCGGGCAGCGAGACCACCAGCGCCTGGCGGTACTTGGTGTTGTACTCGGCGAGGCCCAGCTTGTGCCAGGAGGAGACACCGGCCTTGCCGCTGTCGTAGTTCAGCCAGCCCAGCTGCAGCTTGTCCCAGGCGTTCATGTCGCCGGGCAGGTTGCCGATGGACTCCTTGCCGGTGCCGAGCCAGGAACCGGAGGACATCAGGGTCCAGAAGCCGGTGGAGTTGTCACCGCCCGCGGTGTCGTACTCGTCCGGCAGGCCGAGGTCGTGGCCGTACTCGTGGGCGAAGACGCCGAGGCCGCCGTTTTCCGGCTGGATGGTGTAGTCGCCGACCCAGATGCCGGTGTCGCCGATCTGCGCGCCGCCGAGCTTGTTGCCCGCGGGGCCGGTGGAGCCGGTGTCGGTGCCGAAGGCGTACCAGCGGTGGGCCCAGATGGCGTCCTTGCCCTGGGCGCCGCCGCCCGCGGACTCGTCCTCACCGGCGTGCACGAGCTGGAAGTGGTCGATGTAGCCGTCGGGCTCGTTGAAGTTGCCGTCGCCGTCGTAGTCGTAGCGGTCCCACTGGTCGTACTTGGCCAGGTCCGCCTTGATGGCGGCGTCGGACTTGCCGGCCTTCTTCTGGTCGGCGACCCAGGCGTTGACGCCGTCACTGACGGCGTTCCACACGCTCGGGCAGTTGGTCTGGCCACAGGCGTTGTTGCCGTAGCGGGCCTCGTTGTAGGGGACCTTGACCCAGTCCGAGACCTCGCCGTCGACCGAGTAGCGGCCCGAGGACTGCTTCTCGTAGTACTTCTTCAGCGACTCGGTCTTCTTGCCGGTGCCGAAGTAGAGGTCCTGGTAGTGCTTCTGGTTGTAGTCCTTCTGCCAGGCCGTGCTGTTGTCCTTCTTGCGGTCCGGCTCGGCGATCTTGTTGTGCAGCGGGCCGGGGGTCCCGCCGTACTTGGGGTCCGTCTGGTCACCGAACTCCACCAGGATCGTGAAGATCTTGTCGGTCTTCTCGCGGCCCAGCTCGACGTACTTGCTGTCGCCCTTCTTGCTCTTGAGCTGGACGACCTTCGAGCCGTTGCGCTCCTGAGCCTTGGCCTTGCCCGATATGAGCTGGTTCAGGGCTTCCTGCCGCTGTGCCCTCTGAGTCTTGCTCATGGGACCGTCGAGGTCGTGCTTCTGCTGCTTCACCGGGGCCGGGTCGTGCCGGTTCTCGGCAGCCGGCCGGGCCGTGGTGCTCGCCTCGGCGACGGCGAACGTCGCGAAGGTGGCGGAAGCCGCGGCGAGCGCGACACCGATGGCCGCGGCTCTGAACGTCCAGGGTCTGCTGGTCACTTGAGTTCCTCCCCCGCGCCGCGCCCACGGACAGGGGGGTCCTAGGTCATGGAAGGGTCCGTGCGCGCACGATCAACGCGTGTAATCAAGTGACGACATTTGACTAGAGGTTTAGAAGAAAAGACAGACCTTGACTTGAGCAGAACAAGTGCACTATGCGGAGCCGAAGTTCGCTTTACGAACAGCCGAACATGTCGGTCAGCGGTCGCGCGGGCCCGTCCACCTGGTGGACGCCATGACTCCGTGCGCCCCCTGTGCACCGGCACCGTGGGTTAGGTCACGCTTACCGGGCGTCCAGTTCGGGCATGCACGCGAATAGAGTCGAAGGCGCTCCCCATCTTCATCTTCCGAGGACACGATTGCCATGCCTCGTCCGACTGCCGCACAGCTCGTCTACGGTTCGTGCACCGTGATCTTCTCGACGCTCGCCATGCTGCTGCTGTCCCAGACGAGTTCGGGCCTCGGGATCACGGTCATCGCCCTGGCCGCGCTCGCGCTGGGGCTGCTCGTGGCCATGACGGTACCCCTGCCCAGGCCACGTACGGTTGCTTCGCCCGCCGAGCCCGCACCCGAGGAGGAGCCGGTGACCACCGCGCTCTGACCGGCCGCATACGTGAGCGGCGGGCCCGTGACTACTCCCACGGACCCGCCGCTCTCGTATGGGCACCCATAGCGTCTTCGGACGGGCGCCCGTGCCGGCTCAACCGAGCGCCACCACGACCGTCTTGGCCGCCTTGTCGTGCAGTCCCTGTTTGTAGGGCTTGTCGAAGAAGCTCCAGCCGCCGCAGATGGCCGTCCAGATGCAGGCGCAGCAGAAGGCGAACGGCAGCCAGAGCACACAGGCCCGCAGCAGCGAGGTCTGGGTGGTGGGCGTGGAACCGTCGTTCAGGTTCGCCACCCGCATGTTGAACCACTTCTTGCCGAGGGTCTGCCCCCACTTGGCGATCAGAACGGTGTCGTAGGCGACGTAGAGGACGGCGGCCACGAAGGACTGCCACAGTCCCCGGCCGACCTCGACCCGCTCCCCGTTCACGTTGTACTCGTGGACGCCGAGGGCCCAGGTGACCAACCAGACGACGATGCCCACGAGGATCATGTCGATGATCCTCGCGATGGTCCGCTTGCCGCTGTCCGCGAGCGGGGGCATGCCGGCGAGCGGATCGGCAGGGTAACCGGGGCCGCCGGGACCGTACGGCCCACCGCCGTAGGGTGGTTGTCCCCCGTAGGGAGGCTGTCCGCCGTAGGGGGGCGGCTGCTGGCCGCCGCCATGGGGCGGAGGCTGCTGACCTCCCCAGGGCGGAGGCTGCTGATCGCCGGGCGGCGGGGGCTGTCCGCCGGGCGGGGGTGGCTGGCCACCGCCCGGGGGTGGTGGCTGTCCGCCGGGCGGCGGGGGCTGCTGGGCGCCGTACGGGGTGTCGTACGGCGAACCCGACCCCTGGTCCGACGGGGGCCGCTTCTTGAACGGGTCGTCCTCGGGTGGCTGCTCTCCGGAGCCGGGGGGCGGTTCGCTGCTCATGGCCCGAGTGGACCGCGAACGCCCCGGCTCCGCATCCGACGGGCGGCCGTACGGAGTACAGCCGCCCCACCCGGTCAGTCCGCGACGAAGGTGTGGGCCGCCTTGTCGTGCCAGCACTGGTGCCAGGGCCGGTCGAACAGGCACCACAGCACGCCGACGATCCCGATGCCGAGCAGGCCGGGGATGCTGTATACCAGCCAGCGGCGCAGGGCCGCGCCGAACGTCGGGGGTTCGTGCGCCTCGATGTCCCGGACCTCGATGCCGCACAGCTTCTTGCCCAGGGTGCGGCCCCACTTGGCGGTGGGCAGCACCTCGTACAGCACGCCGAAGACCAGGAGCACGGCGAGGACGATGCCGAGCGCGGTGCCGGTCGTGCCGTCGAGCAGCCAGACGGTGACGGTACGGCCGGACAGCTCGGCCTCGTCGATCTTGTGCTGGACGTGGTCGACCGCCTGCGCGCCGAACGGGACCGCCGCGGCGGCCGTGACGGCACCGAGGACCAGGTTGTCGATCAGACGGGCGGCGAAGCGCCTGCCGAGGCCGGCCGGGCGGGCCGAGGCCTGCCGGCGGGCCGCCGCCTGGAACAGGTCCTCGACCGGCGGCTTCCACGGCGCCATCTGCTCGTC
Source organism: Streptomyces sp. NPDC020362 (assembly GCF_040642095.1). NCBI lineage: Bacteria > Bacillati > Actinomycetota > Actinomycetes > Kitasatosporales > Streptomycetaceae > Streptomyces > Streptomyces sp. NPDC020362. The sequence goes on along the minus strand of NZ_JBFAET010000025.1, from coordinate 15,132 downwards.
GCCGCCGGCCAGCTGGTGCACCTGCTGCGCCCAGGAGGCCTGGCCGCCGCCGGGGCCCGCGGTCACGGGGGTGCCGGGGGCAACGGCCTGCTGCGGACCGCCCTGCTGGGGCACACCCGGCTGTGGTACGGCCTGCTGCGGTACCGAGGAGGCCGCGGAGGCATGCGGGGCCTGCGGTGCCGGGGACGCCTGCGGGGCCTGGGGTGCCGGGGACGCCTGCGCGGCCGCGGCGCGGGCCGCGGCCGCCTTCCCGGCGCCGAAACCGGGGCCCGCGCCCGGGGCGGACTGTGCCGGGGGTGCCCCGGCCGGTCCCTGCGCACCGGGTCCGGCGCCACCCGGACCGCCGAATCCGCCCGCGGCGGCACCGCTCGGGCCACCGGCTGCGCCCGGTCCCGTCCGCGGCGCTCCGACGGGACCCTGTGCCCCGAAGCCGGAGGTACCGGGGGTGCCGGAGGTGCCCGAGGGCGCCGGGCCGGAGGCTCCCGGATGCCGGCCGGGGCCCTGGTTCTGGCCCGGTACCGGACGGAACGTCATCGTGCCGTCGTCGTTGACCGCCGCCGGGCCGGGGACCGGGCGGCGGAAGATGAACGTACCGCCGGGGTCGGGGGCGTCGTCCTGCGCCGGCGGGATCGATGCCGTGCCGTCGGTGCGGCCGGCCGGTGCGGAGGGACGGTCCGCGGGAATCCTCGGGTCGGTGCCCCAGGCGGGCATCCGCTCCTGCCCCGGGGACCGCGGCTGCGGGTCCTCGTCGAAGAAGTGCGGGCCCGTCTCCTCGACGGACGGGGCCGCCGGGCGGGCGCCCGGCGGCGGGGTGAGCGATTCGCCGTCCTTGGGCGCCGGCCGGCTGGTTCCCGGCACCCAGGAGGCGCCGTTCCAGTACCGGACGTAGCCGGGGATGGACGGGTCCGGGTAGTAGCCCTCGCGGGGCCTGTCGTCACCGGGGGCCGGGGTTGGGGCGCTCATGTCCGCTCGTCCCGTATCTGCTCGGGGGTGTGCTGGGGGCCTACACATCTATCAGACCCGGGCATGCCACACCGCCAGTCCCGCCGGACCCACTCCTTTCCGGGCAACGCCGTGCACGGGTCCCACACCCGCGCCGAGAAAATTCCCGGAACCCGCGTAATGGCCGCGCAGCTACGCCCTCTCCCCTGTGCACGGGCCCGTCCGAGCGGCCCCGGCGGAGAGGAAACGCAGGTCATGCATCACACCATGGTGGAGCGGGAGCTGGAGATGAAGCTCATTCTGTCCCCCGAGCGGAGCATCCCGGTCCCGGCGCGGCTCACGTACCGCTGCGACGATCCCTACGCGATCCACATCGGTTTCCACATCAACTCCGAGCAACCCGTCAACTGGACGTTCGCCCGGGAGCTCCTGGTGGAGGGGGTGTTCCGTCCGTGCGGGCAGGGCGATGTGCGGGTGTGGCCGACGAAGGTCGACGGGCGCAGCGTCGTGCTGATGGGGCTGAGTTCGCCCGACGGGGACGCCCTGCTGGAGGCGCCCGCCGCACAGGTGTCCGCCTGGCTGGAGCGGACGTTGCGGGCGGTGCCCCCGGGGACCGAGGGCGGGCAGCTGGGCATCGACGACGCGCTCGACCAGTTGCTCGCCCGGTGAGATCGGTGCCGGAGCGGTCAGAACAGCTTGCCGGGGTTGAGGATGCCGAGCGGGTCGAAGGCCTGCTTGACCGCCCGCTGCATCTCCACGCCGACCGGGCCGATCTCCCGCGCCAGCCACTCCTTCTTCAGGACGCCCACGCCGTGTTCGCCGGTGATGGTGCCGCCGAGCTCCAGGCCGAGGGCCATGATCTCGTCGAAGGACTCGCGGGCCCGCCGGGACTCGTCGGCGTCCTGGGCGTCGAAGCAGACGGTGGGGTGCGTGTTGCCGTCCCCGGCGTGGGCGCAGACGCCGATGGTGAGCCCGTACTTGTCGGCGATCCGCTCGACGCCCTCCAGCATCGCGCCGAGCTTCGAGCGGGGCACGCACACGTCGTCGATCATCGTCGTGCCCTTGACCGCCTCCAGCGCGGTCAGCGAGAGCCGCCGGGCCTGGAGGAGGAGTTCGGACTCGGCGGCGTCCTCGGCCGGGACGACCTGGGCGGCGCCGGCGGCCTCGCACAGCGCGCCGACGGCCGCGAGGTCGGCGGTGGGGTCCGGGGTGTCGAAGGCGGCCAGGAGCAGCGCCTCGGTGGTCTCCGGGAGACCCATGTGGGCGAGGTCGTTGACCGCCTTGACGGTCGTACGGTCCATCAGTTCGAGGAGGGACGGGACGTGACCGCCCTCCATGACCCGGCACACGGCGTCGCAGGCGGCGGCCGCGGAGGCGAACTCGGCGGCCAGGACCAGCTGCTGGGGCGGCTTGGGCCTCAGGCCCAGGACCGCCCGGACGACGATGCCGAGCGAGCCCTCGGAGCCGACGAAGAGGCGGGTGAGGTCGTAGCCGGCCACCCCTTTCGCGGTACGGCGCCCCGTGGACATCAGGCGGCCGTCGGCGAGGACGACCTCCAGGCCGAGCACGTACTCGGCGGTGACGCCGTACTTCACACAGCACAGGCCGCCGGACCCCGTGCCGATGTTGCCGCCGATGGTGCACATCTCCCAGCTGGAGGGGTCCGGCGGGTAGTACAGGCCGTGCTCCTCGACCGCGCGGGAGAGGACGGCGTTGATCACGCCCGGTTCGACGACGGCGATCCGGTCGACGGGGCTGATCTCCAGGATGCGGTCCATCTTGGTGAGGGACAGCACGATGCAGCCTTCGGTGGCGTTGGCGCCGCCGGACAGCCCGCTGCGTGCGCCCTGCGGGACGACCGGGACACGCAGCTCGGTGGCGGTGCGCATGACGTGCTGCACCTGCTCGACCGTGCGCGGCAGCACGACCACGGCCGGGGCGCCGGCCGGGCAGAAGCTCGCCATGTCGTTGGCGTAGGACGAGGTGACGTCGGGGTCGGTCAGGACGGCCTCGGCGGGCAGGCCGGCCAGGAGCCGGTCGGTGAGGTCACCGATTGCTTCGTCGCGGGGGGCTTCGATACGGCTCATGATCACAGCCTCGCACTCGGGGCCATCGGTGTGAACCCCGTCCGTGCCTTCCTTGGGCCACCCGGGCGCGATCGTCGTATTGACGCACAGTGAGCGCCATGGAGATCCGACAGTATGGTCACTCCGTCCCCGGTCCGTCCCCGGTGGCCGAACAGCCCCCGCCGCGCCGCCGCCGGCGGTGGCCGCGGCGCGCGCTGGTCACCGCGCTGGCGGGCGGGGTCGTGGCGGGCTCCGTGCTGATGCTGCGGCCGGACGGGCCGCACCGCCGGGCGCGGCCACCCGCTCCGGGCCCGCAGGCACAGGCACCGGCGCTGTCACAGGCACAGGTGCAGGCGCAGGCGCTGACGGCGGTCACCTCCGGGCTGCCGGCCGCGCTGCCCGGCCTGACGGCGCTCGTCGGGCAGCAGGAGAGCAGGGTGCGGGCGCGGCCGCAGGACGCGCGGGCGTGGGCGGTGCTGGGGGCCGCGTACCTGGAGCTGGGCCGGCGGAGCGCCGACGCGGCGAACTACCCGAGGGCCGAGCGGGCGCTGCGGACCTCGCTGGAGGTGCGGGGCGAGGGGCACCCCCAGAACGCGATGGCGCTGGACGGGCTGGCCGCCCTGGCGAACGCGCGGCGCGACTTCCCGACGGCGAAGCGGTACGGCGAGCAGGCGCTGAAGCTGGCCCCGAAGCAGTGGACGGCCTATCCGCCGCTGCTCGACGCCTACACCGGGCTCGGCGACTACAAGGCGGCGCGCAGCACCCTGGACAAGCTGCTGGGACTGCACGCCGGGGCTGCCGCACGGCCCGCGGTGATGGCGCGGGCGTCGGCCGTGTACCGGGACCGGGGCTGGCGCGAGGACGCGACCGCCCAGCTCACGGACGCGGCGGCGGCCGCCCGCACCCCCGCCGAACAGGCCGTCTATCTGACCGGAATCGGGCAGCTGTCCTGGGAGCGCGGCGACCGGGAGGACGCGCTCAGGCACTTCGAGTCGGCCCTCGGGCTCGACCCCGGGCGGGCGGCGCTGGCCGGCAAGGGCCGCGTGCTGGCGGCGCTGGGCCGTACCCACGAGGCGATGGCCGCATACCGTGAGGCCCTCGCCAGGCAGCCGGATCCGCAGGACGCGCTGGAGCTGGGCGAGCTGTACGAGTCGCTGGGGATGTTCCCGTCCGCGCAGGAGCAGTACGAGCTGCTGGAGAAGCGGGTGCGGGAGGCGATGTCCGACGGGGTCGACGAGGAACTGCTGATCGGGCGGTTCGAGGCGGACCACGGGGATGCGCACGAGGCGGTGGAACGACTGGAGCAGGAGTGGCTGCGCCAGCCCGGCATCGAGGTGGCCGACGCGCTGGGCTGGGCGCTGCACCGGGCCGGCGACGACGCGCGGGCGCTGGAGTACGCCTCGACCGCGACGGACAAGGTGAAGGGTGGCGGGGTGCGCAGTGCGCTGTACACGTTCCACCGGGGCATGATCGAGCGGGAGCTGGACGAGGACGGGCCCGCCCGGCGGCACCTGGAGGAGGCGCTGCGGATCAACCCGTACTTCTCGCCGCTGGGGGCCCCGGCGGCGCGGTCGGCGTTGCGCGAGATGGGTGACGTACCGGACGAGCCCCTGCCCGCCGAGCTGCCCTAGGGCAGCCCCAGGGCCCGTCCGGCGGACTGCCGGACGGGCCCTGGCCGCGGGTCGCTCCGCTGTCGGCTACAGGTTGCCGCGCTTCGCCTGCTCGCGTTCGATCGCCTCGAACAGGGCCTTGAAGTTGCCCTTGCCGAAGCCCATCGAGCCGTGCCGTTCGATGAGTTCGAAGAAGACGGTCGGCCGGTCCTGGACCGGCTTGGTGAAGATCTGCAGCAGGTAGCCGTCCTCGTCGCGGTCGGCGAGGATCTTCAGCTCGCGCAGCGTCTCGACCGGGACCCGGGTGTCCCCCACCCATTCGCCGAGGGTGTCGTAGTAGGAGTCCGGGGTGTCGAGGAACTTGACGCCGGCCGCGCGCATGGTGCGGACCGTCTGCACGATGTCGTTGGTGTTCAGCGCGATGTGCTGGACGCCGGCACCGCCGTAGAACTCCAGGTACTCGTCGATCTGGGACTTCTTCTTGGCGATCGCGGGCTCGTTGATCGGGAACTTGACCTTGAGGGTGCCGTCCGCGACGACCTTCGACATCAGCGCGCTGTACTCGGTGGCGATGTCGTCGCCCACGAACTCCTTCATGTTCGTGAAGCCCATGACCTTGTTGTAGAACGCCACCCACTCGTTCATCCGGCCGAGTTCGACGTTGCCGACGCAGTGGTCGATGGCCTGGAAGGTGCGCTGGGCGGGCGGCTCGACGATCGGGGACGCGGCGACGAAGCCGGGCAGGTACGGGCCGTCGTAGCCGGTGCGCTCCACGAGGGTGTGGCGGGTCTCGCCGTAGGTGGCGATCGCGGCGAGGACGACCGTGCCGTGCTCGTCCTTCATCTCGTACGGCTCGGCGACGGAGCGGGCGCCGTGCTCGATGGCGTACGCATGGGCGGCACGCGCGTCCGGGACCTCGATGGCCAGGTCGATGACGCCGTCGCCGTGGTCGGCCACGTGCTGGGCGAGGAAGCGGCCCCAGTCGGTGCTCGGCTTGATGACCGAGGTGAAGACGAAACGGGCGGAGCCGTTCTCCAGCACGTAGCTGGCGGTCTCGCGGCTGCCGTTCTCCGGTCCGGAGTAGGCGACCAGCCGCATGCCGAAGGCGGTGGAGTAGTAGTGCGCCGCCTGCTTGGCGTTGCCCACGGCGAAGACGACCGCGTCCATTCCCTTGACCGGGAAGGGATCGGCCTGCCCGGCCGTCGTGGCGGGAGTGTGGTGTGTGGTCTGCGTCATAGCGGAAGGGTGGCTCTGCTCTGCAAGGTGCGCAATAGTTCGCGTATTCACTGCGCAATCTGTTTAGTGACCCGGCGGTATCGGCGGGCTTTCTGTACAGGATGACCATCCGGGAGGCGGGCGTGGCGATCGATCAACTGGACGGGCGCATCATCGTGCTGCTGGCGCGCGAGCCCCGCATCGGCGTGCTGGAGATGTCGCGGCGGCTCGGGGTCGCCCGGGGGACGGTCCAGGCGCGGCTGGACCGGCTCCAGTCGAACGGAGTCGTCCGCGGATTCGGCCCCCAGGTGGACCCGGCGGCCCTCGGCTACCCGGTCACCGCGTTCGCGACACTGCAGATCCGGCAGGGTCAGGGAGCCGATGTACGGGCGCACCTGGCGACCGTGCCGGAGATGCTGGAGCTGCTGACCACCACCGGCAGCGGGGACATGCTGTGCCGGCTGGTGGCCCGTTCGAACGCCGATCTTCAGCGGGTGATCGACCGGGTCGTCGGCATCGAGGGCATCGTCCGGGCCTCCACGGCGATCGTCATGGAGAACCCCGTTCCGCTGCGGATCATCCCCCTGGTGGAACAGGCCGCCGCCGACGCCGGCGAAGCAACCCGGCCACCCCGGGGCGAGCACCCGTGAACCCCCGGAACCACCTCGGCACAGCCGCCACCGTCCGCAGCCCACGGACGGCTTCCGGCACGCCGGCGCGGTCCTCCGGTGCGGCAGGTCCGAAGCCGGTCGTCGTCTAGCAGCTCGGGATCGGGCCCTTGCCCTTCTCCAGGGCCTTCAGGGAGTCGACCGCGCTCTTCAGCGTGGTCACCGGGACCAGCCGCAGCCCGTTGGGCAGCTCTGCCTTGGCGTCGGTGCACTCGTCCTTCGGCACCAGGAAGACGGTGGCCCCGTCCCGCTTCGCGGCCTGCGTCTTCAGGGCCACGCCGCCGACCGCACCGACCTTCCCGGCGGCGTCGATGGTGCCCGTACCGGCGATGGTGCGCCCGCCGGTGAGCTCGCCGCCGCTGCCGTCGCCGTTCAGCTTGTCGATGATCCCCAGGGTGAACAGGAGCCCCGCGCTGGGCCCGCCGACATCGGCGAGCTTCAGGTCGACCTTCACCTTGTCGGGGCTCAGGCCCAGGTACTTCAGTGCCGCCTCGGTCGCCGCGTCCTGGGACTGCTGCATCTGGTCCGTGTTGTGCTTCTCGATCTCCTTGATGCTGTTTCCGCTCGGGTAGACCGAGTCGCGGGGCATGACGGCCCGGTCGGTGCGGAACCAGTTGTCGAACACGTCCCGGAGGGAGACCCGTGCGTCCGGGCCGGTCGCCACGATGGTCGTCATCCGCAACTGTCCGCCGGTCTTGCGGGTGGGCACGCCGGAGACGGTGATCACCGGGGTGCCCCGGTTCTCGCCGAGCACGTTCACCGTGCTTCCGGGCTGCGCCACCGAGAACGGCAGCGGTGCGAACGCCGCCGTGGCGAGCAGGGCCACGACGGGCAGGGCGCAGACGGCGACAGCCTGGGGACGCGTGAGACGTGAGAGCACGGAGTCAATCTAACGCGGCGCCCCGTCCCGGCCACCGGCCCCTCACCCGGGATAAAGGTCCCGTCGCGCCCTGGTGAAGCGCCGCAGCGCCTCCGGGCGCGGCTCGGTGCCGATGCCGGGCGTGGCCGGGACCGGGAGGTGGCCGTCCTCCAGCACGAACGGCTCGGTGATGTCCTCGGCGAAGTAGCGGGAGGAGGCCGAGGTGTCCCCCGGGAGGGTGCAGCCGGGCAGGGCGGCCAGGGCCAGATTGGGGGCGCGGCCGATGCCCGTCTCCAGCATGCCGCCGCACCACACCGGGACCCCGTGCGCAAGGGCCACGTCGTGGACGCGGCGGGCCTCCAGGTAACCGCCGACCCGGGCGGGCTTGACGTTCACCACCCGGCAGGCGTCCATGGCGATCGCGGACGCGGTGTCGCGCGCGTGGTGCAGGGACTCGTCCAGGCAGACGGGGGTCGTCAGGCGCTGCTGGAGCTGTGCGTGGGCGTGCAGGTTGTTCTCCTCCAGCGGTTCCTCGATCAGCAGCAGCCCGAACTCGTCGAGGCGCCCGAGGTGGCGCGCGTCGGCGAGGGTGTAGGCGGTGTTGGCGTCGACCTGGAGGGGCAGCTCTGCGCCGAAGCGCTCGCGGACCGCCCGGACCGGCTCGATGTCCCAGCCGGGTTCGATCTTCAGCTTGATGCGGAGGTACCCCTCGGCGAGGTAGCGCTCCACGTCGTCCAGCAGTTCGGGCACGGAGTTCTTGATACCGACGGAGACCCCGGCGGGCACCCGGTCCCGTACGGCGCCCAGATAGGTCGCCAGCGGCATGCCGTACGAGCGCAGCTCCGCGTCCAGGACCGCCGTCTCCAGGGCCGCCTTGGCCAGCTCGTGTCCCTTGATCTTCGCCGTCGCGGGGGCCAGCGCCGCCGTGGTGAGGTGCGGGAGGGCGGCCGCCCGGGGCACCAGGAAGTCGCGCAGCACGATCTCGGCGCCGGCCACGAACTCCGAGCAGTACAGCGGCTCGGGGTCGGCGGCGAACTCCGACCAGCCCTCGGCCGCGTCCGTGACGACGTGCAGCAGGAAGGTGTCCTTCGTCGTCATCGTGCCGAAGGACGTGCGGAACGGGGTGACCAGCGGGATCGCCACGTGCACGATCTCGACGCGCTCCAGCTTCATGCGCTCTCCTGCGTCCGGGCGAGCGTGTACCAGCCGTCGCGGGACATGCCGGTGGCCCGGAAACCCTCCGTGAAGGCCTCCGAGAAGACCTCGCGCACGGCGTGGCGCCAGCGCAGCGCGAGGACGGGATCGGCGGCACGCAGCTGCACGATGTCGTGGGGGACGCGGCAGAAGACGTACCGGTCGCCGAGGTCGCGGCGGGCCAGGAAGCCGCCGTCGGGGGCGGTGTGGGTCGCGGGCGCCAGGTCCCGGTCGTGTGGGTCGTACGCAGTTGCAGCCGTCGTGCCGTACGAAGCCACAGTCATCGGGCCGCACGGAGCCGCAGGCATCGTGCCGTACGGAGCCGAGGGCGCCGTGTCGCAGTCGGCGGACGCCTCCGTGTCGCACGCGACGGAGGGTGGTGTCCCGTCCGGCGCGGAGGGTGGCGTCCCGTCCGGCGCGGAGGGTGGCGTCCCGTCCGGCGCGGAGGGTGGCGTCCCGTCCGGGGCGGAGGGTGGCGTCCCGTCCGGGGCCGGAGGCGCCGTGAGGTCCCAGGTGACCGTCAGCCTGTCGCTCTCGTCGCCGTCGTTCACGCCGTCGGTCATGGGGCCGTAGAAGTCGACCAGGTACTCCGTGCCGACGGCACCCAGCTTGGCCAGGTTGAAGCGGGCGTTGCGGCCCACCAGCGGGTCGAAGGTCCAGCGCATGCTGCGGGCGCCGGCGCCCACGGCCCACGCGCGCTGGGCCCGCTTCACGGCGTGCCCGAGGCCCCGGTCGGCGGCGGCCACCAGGGAGTACGTGCTGCGCTCCGGCCCGAGGACGGCGACCGAGGCCCCGGCGAGGCGCTGCCCGTCGTAGGCGGCGTGCACGGCGCCGCCCGCGTGCACCAGGCTGTGCAGCACCTCGGCCGGGTAGGGCGGGGCGGTGCGCGGGGTGTGCCACACGTCGCTGAAGTAGTCGGCCACGGCCGCCAGTCCGGCCACGTCGTGGACGGTGCGGACGGCGACTCCTGCTGTCATGACTCCTGCTGTCATGGAGACGAGTCTCCGAGGCCCCGGAGGGGCATGTGTTGTGCAGACGGCCAAGGGGTGCGTAGGTTCGTTGCACCATCAGCCAAGCCGCACTGTCGAGGATTCCCATGGACGCGTGCACTCTCGGCGATCTCCTGGACGTCGTCGGCGGCCCCGCGCTGCGCCTGCACACCGCCCCCGCCGGGCCCGGCGTGCCGGTCACCGAGGCGGTGCTCTACGACGGCCGCACCCCGCTCCCCCCGCTGCAGGGCGGGCTGCTGCTGGCGGTCGGGGTGCCGGCCGCCGAGGCGGGGCCGCTGCTGCGGGCGGCTGCGCAGGCCGGACTGGCCGGGGTCGTGGTGCGGGGCGCCGACGGGCCCGTCGAGGAGGCGCGGGCGCACGGCGTGGCGCTGCTGTCGGTCCCCGAGGACACGGCCTGGCACCAGGTGCACCTGCTGCTGGCCTCGGCCATCGGGGCCCGCCCCGCCGCCTCCTCCGACACCGGCCTGGGCGACCTGTTCGCGCTGGCGGACGCGATCGCGGCGGGGACCGGCGGGGCCACCGCCATCGAGGACCCCCGCCAGCGGATCCTCGCCTACTCGACCGTCCCCGGGCAGCCGGTGGACGAGGACCGGCGGCAGGGCATCCTCGGCCTGCAGGTGCCCGCCAGCGCGGAGAACACCGAGCAGTACCGGCGGCTGTTCGCGGCCGACCGGCCGGTGCGGCTGCCCGCGCTGACCGGCTCGGACCTGCCCCGCCTCGCAATGCCGGTGCGGGCCGGCGGGGAGACGCTCGGCTCCGTCTGGGTGGTCGACGGCGGCTCGCTCGCCCCGGACGCCGAGGACACCCTCGTCCAGGGCGCCTCCACGGCCGCCCTGCTCCTGCTGCGGGCCCGCGCGGCCCGCGAGCTGGCCCGGCACCGGGGCACCGACCTGCTGCGCCGCCTGCTGGACGGCACGGCGGACGCGGCGACGGCCGCCGAGCGCCTCGGGGTCGCGGGCCCGGCCCGGGTGGCCGCCTTCGTCCTGGACTCCGCCGCGAGCGTCCCGGACACCGAGCGCACCGCGCTGCGCCTGCTGGACGTCGTCCGCCTGCAGTGCGAGGCGCGGTACGGGCGGCACGCGTGCGTGCTGGTGGACGGCGTGGTGTACGCGGTGCTGCCGGGTCCGGGCGAGCGGCACCGGAAGCTCGCCGAGGACATCGTCGCGCGGGCCGGGCAGGCGCTGCGCGTGCCGGTGCGGGCGGCACTGGGCGAGGTGGTGCCGGACGCGGGCGGCCTCGCGGACTCCCGCGCGGACGCGGACCTGGTGCTGCGGGTCCTGGACGCCGCGCTGCCGGTCGCCACGGTGGACGAGGTGCGCCCGCGCGTGACGCTGCTGCGGCTGTCCGAAGTGATGCAGGAGCGGCGGGAGCTGAGCGCGGGCGCCTGGCGCAGGGTCCTGGCGCACGACGCCGAGAACGGTACGGAGTACGCCCGCACGCTCGTCTGCTGGTTCGACGCGGGCTGCGACATGGCGGGCGCGGCCAGGCTCCTCGCGGTGCACCCCAACACCTGCCGCTACCGCCTCAAGCAGCTCCAGCAGCACGCCGGGGTCGACCTGGACGACCCCGACGAACGGCTGCTGCTGTGGCTTCAGTTCAGGACGCTTGCCGGGCTCGGCCCAGCCACCGCCTGAGCCGCTCCTCGCACTGCTCCAGATGCTCGACGGGGACGTACTCCCCCGCCGTGTGGGCCAGCGACGGATCGCCGGGACCGTAGTTGAGCGCGGGCACGCCGAGCGCGGCGAACCGGGCCACGTCCGTCCAGCCGAACTTGGGCCGGGGCTCGGCGCCGAGCGCGGCCACGAGCCCGCCGACCCGGTCCAGATGGGGCAGTGCGCCCGGGACGACCTCGGTGACGCGGACCTCGTACTCCGGGAAGATCCCGCGCAGGTACGCCTCCGCCTCCCCGGCCGAACGGCTCGGTGCGAAACGGCAGTTGACCGTGACGACACACTCGTCGGGTACGACGTTCCCGGCGACCCCGGCCCGCACGGCGACCGCGCTCAGCCCCTCCCGGTACTCCAGCCCGTCCACGACGATCCGCTCGGGCGTGTGCTCGTCGAGCCGCTGGAGCACCCGGGCGGCCTTGTGCGCGGCGTTGACGCCCTGCCAGGCGCGGGCGGTGTGGGCGCGGGCACCCCCGACGACGACGTCGGCGGTGAGGATGCCCTGGCAGCCGGCCTCGACACCGGCGCCGGAAGGCTCCATCAGGATCGCCAGACCGGCCTCTTCGAGCAGCCCCGGCCGCGCGGCCGCGATCCGGGCCAGCCCGTTCCGGTCGCCTTCGACCTCCTCGCACTCGTAGAAGACGAAGGTGAGGTCGCGGACGGGCTCGGGCACGGTGGCCGCGAGCCTGAGGCCCACCGCCACCCCGCCCTTCATGTCACAGGCGCCGAGCCCGTGGACACGGCCGCCGGCGAGCCGGGAGGGCAGGTTCCCGGCGGCCGGAACGGTGTCCAGGTGCCCCGCCAGCAGGGCGCGTTCGGGCCGGCCGAGAGCGGTACGGGCGACGACGGAGTTGCCCACGCGCTCGACGGTCAGGTGGGGCAGCCCGCGCAGGGCCGCCTCCACGGCGTCCGCGATCCGCCGCTCCGCTCCGCTCTCGGAGGGGAGGTCGACCAGGGCACGGGTGAGGGTGACGACGTCGGCGGTGAGGTCGAGGGCGGTCATGCGGGGTCCTCGTGCGGTGCGTTGAGCCTGGAGTGCCGGATGCCGTAGAGGCCGTAGATCACGAGCCCGGCGGCCATCCACGCCCCGAACGCGATCCAGGTGTCGGCGCCCAGGCTGCCCAGCATGTAGACGCAGAAGGCGACACCGAGCAGCGGCGTGACGGGCGAGAAGGGGACCCGGAAGGAGCGCGGAGTGCCGGGGCTGCGCCGGCGCAGGATGACGACGGCCAGGTTGACCAGCATGAACGCGAAGAGGGTGCCGATGCTGGTGGCGTCGGCGAGGCTGCCGAGCGGGACGAGGGCGGCGAGTACGGCGATGAAGGCGGAGACGATGACCGTGTTGGCCCGCGGCACCCCGGTGCGCGGATGGACGCGGGCGAACAGCGGGGGCACGAGCCCGTCCCGGGCCATGGCGAAGAGGATGCGGATCTGCCCGTACTGCACGGTGAGCACGACGCTGGTGGTGGCGACGACCGCCCCGACGGACAGCAGGACCGGCCACAGGCTCCCGCCCCCGACGGAGCGCACGAGCACCTCGCTCAGGGTCGCCTCGGTCCCCGCGAACTGCTTCCAGGGCATCGCGCCCAGCGCGGCCACGGCGACGAGGACGTACAGGACGGTGACCAGGACGAGGGAGAGGATGATCGCGCGAGGCAGGTCCCGCTGTGGATTTCGGGCCTCCTCGCCTGCCGTGGAGGCGGCGTCGAACCCGATGTAGGAGAAGAAGAGCGAGGCCGCCCCGGCGCTCATGCCGGCCGCGCCGAGCGGGAAGAGAGGGTGGAAGTTCCCCGCGCGGAAGGCGGTGAAGGCGACCGCGCAGAAGAGGACGAGGGCGGCGATCTTCACCCCCACCATGATCGTGTTCGCGACGGCGCTCTCCTTCGCACCGCGCAACAGCACGACCATGGCGAGGACGACGATGAGAGCGGCCGGAACGTTGAGGGTGCCGCCGGCCCCGGGCGGAGCACTGAGCGAGTCGGGCAGCGTCACCCCGAAGAGGAGATCGAGCAGCTCGTTGACGTACTGCCCCCATCCCACGGCGACGGCGGCCACCGACACCCCGTACTCCAGGATCAGACACCACCCGCACACCCAGGCGACCAGCTCGCCGAGGGTGGCGTAGGCATAGCTGTACGACGACCCAGAGCCCGGGATCATGCCCGCCAGCTCGGCATAGGAGAGCGCCGAGAACAGCGCGGTGACCCCGGCGAGCACGAAGGAGACGACGATCGCGGGCCCGGCCTCCGGGACGGCCTGCCCGAGCACGACGAAGATCCCGGTACCGAGGGTGGCCCCCACGCTCAAGAGCGTGAGCTGGGCGACCCCCATGCTCCGCCTGAGCGGGCTGGCGGCGGCCTCACCGACGAGCGTGCCCACGGCTTGCCGCCGGGTGAGCCGGCTCCCACGACCCGCTCGTCCTCCGGCCTCCGGCCGACTGTCGACTCTCTCCACCATGCCGCTCCCTCCGCATCGGGGCTTGTATGGCCCTTGATGATGCGGAGGCGGATCAGGCAGAGGGTGAGGGGAACGGCCAAAGGTCGAGGGCGCTCATTGGCGAGACGGCCAAGAGAGTGTTTCCGACGGCGCCTTGGTGGCGGGCAGTGGGAACAAAGGGGGCGCGGGGCGGCATCGATGTCCGGCTCCACCACGTGGGCGCGGGGCGCGACAAGCAACAGTGCACCCGCACCCGCACCAGCACCCGCACCCGCACCCGCACCCGCACCCGCACCCGCCAACGGTGCCCCCGCGCCCCTAGCGCAACGCCTCGGCGACCTCCCTCGCCGCATCCACCACCCGCGGCCCCACCCTCTCCGGCACGGAATCCGCGAGCATCACCACCCCCACGCTGCCCTCGACGCCGGTCACCCCGACGAGCGGCGCCGCCGCCCCGCTCGCCCCGGCCTCCAGCTCTCCGTGCGTGAGCGTGTACCCGGGATCGGTCGACGGCGAGTGCCGCGCAGCGAGAATCGCCCTGCCCGCCGCCCCACGGTCCAGCGGATGCCGGAAACCGGCCCGGTAGGCGACGTGATAGTCCGTCCACGTCGGTTCGACCACGGCGACGGCCAGCGCCTCCGTGCCGTCCACCAGCGTCAGATGCGCCGTCGCCCCGATGTCCTCGGCGAGCGACCGCAGCGCGGGCAGTGCGGCCTCCCGTACGAGCGGATGCACCTGGCGGCCGAGGCGCAGCACTCCCAGCCCGACCCTGGCTCGCCCACCGAGGTCACGCCGTACGAGCGCGTGCTGCTCCAGCGTGGCGAGCAATCGGTACACCACGGTCCGGTTCACGCCCAGTTTGTTGGATAGCTCGGTGACGGTCAGCCCGTGGTCCGTGTCGGCCAGCAGCTTGAGGACGCGCAGTCCCCGGTCGAGCGTCTGAGAGGTCTCCGCGGTCACGACGCCCACTCCTTTGGTGGTGAGGTCGGCGTCCCCTGAGCGGCAGATGCGTCACCGAGTCCCGTCGACGACGCGCTTCAGAGGCCGCCGATCGGCAGGACGGCCCGGCGGCTCCGGGCCGTGTCGCTTCACGGCTGCGCTCCGCGGCGGCGCTGCCACGGGGCGTGTGCGTAGCGGGACAGTAGCGAAGGCGGTTCGCTGAGCGGAAGTCTCCGTCCAGAATCCGGGCAAGGCGAGATCCGGCCTGCCTCCATTCGTCCGATTAGGCATGCCCCCATGAACATGAAAGCCCCAGGATCATGGGGGGTACGGCCGGAAGGAGCACATGCCGCGATCCGCGGCGAAGCCCTGCGGCAGCAGCCTTGCGTCCGACCGAGCCGGGCGGACACACATACCGGGACCCGGGGCGGCGACGATCCCGACGCCCAGGTCAGGATCGCCGCGTTCCATGCCCTGGCTTGCGACCGGTGCAAGGGCGAAACGTGTGCGCCGGGCGCGGACCGAG
>NZ_JBFAET010000024.1:0-73550 GCF_040642095.1 Streptomyces sp. NPDC020362 | reverse complement strand
GGTTGATAGGCCAGATATGGAAGCCCGGTAACGGGTGGAGTTGACTGGTACTAATAGGCCGAGGGCTTGTCCATTGATGCTCGCGTTCACTGTGTTGGTTCTGAAACCACGAACAGCCCCGCTGTGACAGGCGGTGTGGCGTTCACAGTTTCATAGTGTTTCGGTGGTCATAGCGTGAGGGAAACGCCCGGTTACATTCCGAACCCGGAAGCTAAGCCTCACAGCGCCGATGGTACTGCAGGGGGGACCCTGTGGGAGAGTAGGACGCCGCCGAACTCCTTTTGTAGCTCCGGCTCTTGGGCGAACCGCCCAGGGGCCGGAGCTTTTTTGCGTTGAGGTAGGGTCAGGGGGCATCGTTGGCTCGTTTTCGCACAGGAGGCCCCCGGGTGGAGGTCCAGGAGACCCGTGTCCAGACAGACCGGGTCCTCACCATCCCCAACATCCTCAGCATGGCGCGGCTCGTCGGCGTACCCGTCTTCCTCTGGTTGATCCTCAGGCCGGAGTTCGACGGACACAACAGCGATGGCTGGGCCCTCCTCGTGCTGGCCTTCAGCGGGATCAGCGACTATCTGGACGGCAAGCTCGCCAGGCGCTGGAATCAGATCAGCAGCCTCGGCCGGCTCCTCGACCCTGCCGCCGACCGGCTGTACATTCTGTCCACGCTGGTGGGCCTCACCTGGCGCGAGATCCTCCCGATCTGGCTGACTGCTCTCCTGGTTGCGAGAGAGCTGGTTCTGCTGGTGATGGTGGGAATCCTCAGGCGTCACGGCTATCCGCCACCGCAGGTGAACTTCCTGGGGAAGGCCGCGACCTTCAACCTGATGTACGCCTTCCCGCTCCTGCTCCTCAGTGACGGAAAGACATGGATCGCGTCACTCGCTGCTATTTTCGGATGGGCGTTCGCAGGGTGGGGTACAACCCTCTACTGGTGGGCAGGAGTGCTCTACGTGGTGCAAGTCCGCCGCCTGGTCCGTGCGGACGCCGCGACCGATTGAGCTCGTTGATTGTCCGGACATAGTGGCCCGATGGCCCGCTGCCCACATCTGCGGGACAATCAGGACGGGTGAAGTCGGCTAGACCGTCGTCTCTTTAGGAGGACGCTTCCGACATGAAGGCCGTCGTGATGGCCGGTGGCGAAGGCACTCGCCTTCGCCCTATGACCTCCAGCATGCCCAAGCCGCTCCTGCCGGTGGTGAACCGGCCGATCATGGAGCATGTGCTACGGCTGCTCAAAAGGCATGGGCTCAACGAGACCGTTGTCACCGTGCAGTTCCTGGCATCGCTCGTCAAGAACTACTTCGGCGACGGCGAAGAGCTCGGAATGGAACTCACATATGCCAACGAGGAGAAGCCACTCGGTACCGCCGGAAGCGTCAAGAACGCCGAAGAGGCGCTGAAGAACGATGCTTTCCTTGTCATCTCCGGCGATGCCCTGACCGACTTCGACCTCACCGACCTGATCAATTTCCACAAGGAGAAGGGCGCGCTGGTCACGGTCTGTCTGACCCGGGTGCCCAATCCGCTCGAGTTCGGCATCACCATCGTCGACGAGGAAGGCAAGGTCGAGCGCTTCCTCGAGAAGCCGACCTGGGGTCAGGTCTTCTCCGACACGGTCAACACGGGCATTTATGTCATGGAGCCCGAAGTCTTCGACTACGTCGAGCCCGACGTGCCCGTCGACTGGTCCGGCGACGTCTTCCCGCAGCTGATGAAGGAAGGCAAGCCGATCTACGGCTATATCGCCGAGGGCTACTGGGAGGACGTCGGCACCCACGAGAGCTATGTGAAGGCGCAGGCCGACGTCCTGGAGGGCAAGGTCAACGTCGACATCGACGGCTTCGAGATCTCTCCGGGCGTCTGGGTCGCCGAGGGTGCCGAGGTGCATCCCGATGCCGTTCTCCGTGGGCCGCTCTACATCGGTGACTACGCCAAGGTGGAGGCCGGCGCGGAAATCCGCGAGCACACCGTCGTCGGATCCAACGTCGTCGTCAAGAGCGGTGCATTCATGCACCGGGCCGTCGTCCACGACAACGTGTACGTCGGTCAGCACAGCAATCTGCGCGGCTGTGTCGTGGGCAAGAACACCGACATCATGCGGGCGGCCCGGATCGAGGACGGGGCAGTCATCGGCGATGAATGCCTGATCGGGGAAGAATCGATCGTTCAGGGCAATGTCCGGGTCTACCCGTTCAAGACGATCGAGGCCGGTGCCTTCGTCAACACCTCTGTCATCTGGGAGTCCAGAGGCCAGGCCCAGCTGTTCGGCGCCCGCGGGGTGTCCGGAATCCTGAACGTGGAGATCACCCCCGAACTGGCCGTGCGGCTGGCCGGCGCCTATGCGACCACCCTGAAGAAGGGGGCCACGGTCACCACCGCCCGAGACCACTCCCGTGGTGCCCGTGCACTCAAGCGGGCCGTGATCTCCGCGCTCCAGGCCAGTGCCATCGACGTACGCGACCTGGAGAACGTGCCGCTGCCCGTGGCCCGGCAGCAGACCGCACGGGGCAGTGCCGGCGGCATCATGATCCGGACCTCGCCGGGTGTGCCGGACTCCGTCGACATCATGTTCTTCGACGGGCAGGGTGCGGATCTGTCGCAGGGCGGTCAGCGCAAGCTCGACCGGGTCTTCGCGCGACAGGAGTACCGCAGGGCGTTCCCGGGGGAGATCGGTGATCTGTACTTCCCGGCGAGCGTGTTCGACTCGTACACCGGTTCTCTGCTGAGGAACGTCGACACCACCGGGATCGCGGAGTCGGGTCTGAAGGTCGTCGTGGACGCCTCCAACGGCAGCGCCGGCCTCGTCCTGCCGAGCCTGCTCGGCAAGCTCGGCGTGGACTCGCTGACCATCAACCCCGGTCTCGACGAGTCCAGGCCCACGGAGACGGAGGAGATGCGCCGGAACGGGCTGATGCGTCTCGGCGAGATAGTGGCGTCCTCCAGGGCCGCGTTCGGTGTCCGGTTCGACCCCGTCGGCGAGCGGCTGTCGCTCGTGGACGAGAAGGGCCGGATCATCGAGGACGACCGGGCGCTGCTGGTGATGCTGGATCTGGTGGCGGCCGAGCGGCGCAGTGGACGGGTGGCGCTGCCGGTGACCACGACGCGGATCGCCGAGCAAGTGGCCGCGTACCACGGCACGCAGGTCGAGTGGACCACCACGTCTCCCGACGACCTCACGCGTGTGGGGCGCGAAGAGGGCACCATCTTCGGCGGTGACGGCAAGGGCGGCTTCATCGTCCCCGAGTTCAGCAGCGTCTACGACGGCACGGCGGCCTTCGTACGGCTGATCGGGCTGGTGGCGCGTACGCAGCTCACGCTGAGCCAGATCGATGCGCGGATTCCGCGGGCGCACGTCCTCAAGCGGGACCTGGCGACGCCGTGGGCCGTCAAGGGACTGGTCATGCGGCGCGTCGTCGAGGCGGCCGGGGATCGCTTTGTCGACACGACCGACGGCGTACGGGTCGTGGAGACCGACGGCCGCTGGGTGATGGTGCTGCCCGACCCGGCGGAGGCGGTCACCCACCTGTGGGCCGAGGGACCGGACGACGCCGGAGCGCAGGCCCTGCTGGACGAGTGGTCGTCCGTGGTGGACAGCGCAGGGCGGTAGAGCGGGCAGTCCGGACGGCAAAACCACCGCACGCGCGCGTGCCGGACAAGT
The DNA here is from genome assembly GCF_040642095.1 of Streptomyces sp. NPDC020362. Taxonomy (NCBI): domain Bacteria; kingdom Bacillati; phylum Actinomycetota; class Actinomycetes; order Kitasatosporales; family Streptomycetaceae; genus Streptomyces; species Streptomyces sp. NPDC020362. Next base: position 69,895 of record NZ_JBFAET010000024.1, on the reverse strand, counting down.
GTCCCCAAGGGGGCCTGTCCGGCACGCCGGTGGGGCCATTCGGAGGTACTGCTCGCGACATGCGACGATGTGCGGCATGCCGCAGCAACCCCCCGTTCGGAGCAGCCCCCCGCGGGCACAGCGTCCGGACGCTTCCATGTCGTTGATCACCAACGTCATGGACCACAGCCTCGACGACGGGTACGCCGAGGCCGCCGCCCGCAAGAAGTCCGAGGGGGAGGGCGGGCTGCCGAAGACCCTCAGGGCGAAGCTGGGCCTGGCGGCGGGGCTGGTGCTCGCGGCGCTGGTCGTGACCGTGGGTGCGGCGCAGGCGCGCGTGGCGGCGCCTGTGGTGGCCAAGGAGCGTCAGGAGCTGATCGACCGCATCGACCGGGAGACCTCGGGCGCGGACAAGCTGGAGAGCACTGTCGACGCATTGCGCGACGACGTCAGCGCGCGGCAGCGAGCGGCTCTGAAGAAGAGCGGCGCCGGTGCCGAGGCGGACCTGATGGGTGTCCTGTCGGGGGCCACCGCGGTGCACGGCCCCGGGATCAGGCTCGTGGTGAACGACGCCAAGGAGGCCAGTACCGGCGGTGACGGAACCAATCCGCGCGAAACGTCCGGTTTCTCAGACACTGGACGGGTTCGTGACCGGGACATGCAGCGGGTGGTCAACGGGCTGTGGGCCTCCGGGGCCGAGGCCGTGTCGATCAACGGACAGCGTCTGACGGCCCTGTCCGCGATCCGGGCCGCGGGTGACGCGATACTGGTGGACAACAGGCCGCTGGTGCCGCCGTACACGGTGCTGGCGGTGGGGGACGGGGAACGCCTGAGCACCAGGTTCCAGAACAGCGCCGACGGGCTGTACCTGCACGCCCTGGAGCAGAACTACGGGATCCGGACCGCCATCTCCGCGCAGGGCGACGTCCGGTTGCCCGCTGCACCGAGTGTGATCGTACGTACAGCACAGCCGAAAGCCGAGAAGACTGAGAAGGGCACATCGTGATCGCCGTACTGGGCCTCGTCGTGGGAGTCGTGGCCGGCCTGTTGGTCCGGCCTGAGGTTCCGGCGGTCGTCGAGCCTTACCTGCCGATCGCCGTCGTGGCGGCGCTGGACGCCGTCTTCGGTGGTCTGCGGGCCATGCTCGACGGGATCTTCGACGACAAGGTCTTCGTGGTGTCGTTCCTGTCGAACGTGGTCGTGGCCGCGTTGATCGTGTTCCTGGGGGACAAGTTGGGCGTGGGCGCGCAGCTGTCCACGGGTGTCGTCGTGGTCCTGGGTATCCGGATCTTCTCCAACGCCGCGGCGATCCGGCGGCACGTCTTCAGGGCGTGAGACCGATGAGCAACCAGGAGGAGCAGCCGGAGAACAGGCTGCGCAAGGAACTGCCCGACGAGGTGCCGGCGTCGGCCGCCGAGCCGGAGGAGGCTCCCGCCGGGAGCGGTGAGCCGCCGCTCACCGGGCGTCAGCGGCTGGTCAAGGGGCTGTGGCCGCTGCGGGTCACCCGGGCCCAACTCATCGTCGCGCTGCTGCTGTTCGGGCTCGGATTCGGGCTTGCCGTGCAGGTGGCGTCGAACAGCGACAGCGACAGCGCGCTGCGCGGCGCGCGTCAGGAAGATCTTGTTCGCATTCTCGATGAACTGGATTCGCGTACTCAGCGTCTTGAGGACGAGAAGCAGGGACTCGAAAAGCAGCGCTCGGAGCTGCAGAGCAGCTCCGACCAGGCCGCGGAGGCGCGCAAGCAGACGACCGAGAAGGAGCGGCAACTCGGCATTCTGGCGGGCACCGTGGCGGCGCAGGGTCCCGGCATCACCATGACGATCGAGGACACGAAGGGGACGGTCAAGGCGGACATGCTGCTCGACGCGATCCAAGAGCTGCGCGCGGCCGGTGCGGAGGCGATCCAGGTCAACGGGGTGCGGGTGGGCGCGAACACCTACTTCACCGACTCGGGGAAAAGCGTGAGCGTCGACGGGAACAAGATCAACGCCCCCTATCGTTTCCTGATCATCGGCAAGCCGCAGGACCTCGAGCCGGCGCTGAACATCCCTGGAGGCGTGGTGCAGACCTTGGAGAAGGAGCAGGCCACGGCGACCGTGGAGCGGTCGGACAAGATCGTCGTGGACGCCTTGCGACAGGCGAAGCAGCCTGACTACGCTCGGTCGTCCTCCCAGTGAACCGGCGGTGCATGGGGGACGTCCGGCAGGGGCATGAGGTTGCGGGGGGTCGACGCACTGAAGGGGTGGTGCGTGGTGGAAACTGTCTGGTGGATACGGACGTTGTGAGAATGTCCGGGTCGGCCGGTGTAGGCAATCAGGGTTCGTCCTGCCCCACGGGCGGGTCTGTTTCGGTCAAGGGGAATCGCCCGTGAAGTTGTTTGCGAAGTTGTTCGGCAAGAGCGCGCGAGAGGGCAGCGACAACGCGACCGCTCGTCATCGCGCACAGCCTGACGCAGAGGGTCAGCGCCCGCTGTTCCGTGACCAGGTCGCTGGTCCGGGCGGTGACATTTCCGGAGGTCAGGGCGCGGCGTCTGTTGACCCTGCGCAGTCCGGCGGCATAGGTTTCGGGCAACCGTCAACCTCAGGTGCGGGTGGAGAGTTCGCCTCCAACCCGTACGCGACCAATGCCCCGTCGGGACAGCCGCGGCAGGAGGATCCGTCCATGTCGGTCCTGGTGTGTACGAGGTGCGGTAACCGCAATGCGGAGAACGCCCGGTTCTGCTCCAATTGCGGAGCACCGCTGCGCGCCGGGGTGGCTCCGGAGCGCGCCTCGGAGACCACGTCCACCATCTCCATCTCCGGCCTCGAGGCCTACGAGGCAGAGGCGACCGGGCAGACGCCGCTGCCGATGCTCTCGCCCGAGGCACAGGCCGCGGTCGACGCGCTGCCGCCGGGATCGGCGCTGTTGGTGGTGCGGCGGGGCCCGAACTCGGGCAGCCGCTTCCTGCTGGACAGCGACCTGACCACGGCCGGCCGTCATCCGCAGAGCGACATCTTCCTGGACGACGTCACGGTCTCGCGGCGGCACGTGGAGTTCCGGCGCTCCCAGGACGGCTCGTTCACGGTGGCCGATGTCGGCAGTCTGAACGGCACGTACGTCAACCGTGAGCGGATCGACCAGGTTCCGCTCGCGAACGGTGACGAGGTGCAGATCGGCAAGTACCGGCTGGTCTTCTACGCGAGCCGGCAGGGCATCTGACCCTCCGGATCCCGTCCGGGGGACCCCAGGGAAGGTCCATGCTTCAAACACCGAGCGGCGGTGCCCGAAACGGTACCGCCGCCACGGACAGTGGGCTGATGAGCATCGGCACGGTGCTGAACGCGCTGCGCGACGAGTTCCCCGAAGTCACCATCTCCAAGATCCGCTTTCTGGAGTCGGAGGGGCTCATCGAGCCGCGGCGGACCCCATCGGGGTACCGCAAGTTCAGCGCCGGGGACGTGGAGCGTCTCGCTCACGTCCTGAGGATGCAGCGGGACCACTATCTGCCGCTCAAGGTGATCCGCGAGCACCTGGCGGCCATGGAGCGGGGCGAGGCCGTCCAGCTGCCCGTGGTCGGGCGCCAGCGCACCGGGCAGGAGGCGCCGGAGCCCGCCGAGCGGCCCACACTCGCCCGGGTCGGGCGGGCCGAGCTGCTGGCGGCCGCCGGTATCGACGAGGACGACCTCAAGGAGTGGGAGTCGTACGGGCTCGTCGCTCCTCTGGAGGACGGGGCGTACGACGCCGAGTCCGTCACCGTGGCCTCGCTCGTCGCCGAGCTGGGCCGGTTCGGGATCGGGCCGCGACACCTGCGGGTGATGAAGGCGGCGGCCGACCGCGAGGCGGGTCTCGTGGACCAGGTGGTGGCCCCCCTGAAGCGCCACCGCAACCCTCAGACCAGGGCACACGCCGAGGCTCGTACGAAGGAGCTGGCGGCGCTCACGGTGAAGCTGCACGCCGCACTGGTACAGACCGCCCTCGGGGTGCGGCTGCCCTGAGCGGCGGGGTCTCCCGGACGGCCGGATCGGGCACCTGTTCCCGGCCCGACTACCCAAACGTCCCGGGCACGGCCTAGGGTTGCTGTGTGAACGAGCTCGATGTCGTAGGTGTCCGGGTCGAAATGCCCTCCAACCAACCGATCGTGCTCCTGCGCGAAGTGGGAGGCGACCGTTACCTCCCCATCTGGATCGGGCCGGGGGAGGCGACGGCGATCGCCTTCGCCCAGCAGGGCATGGCGCCCGCGCGACCGCTGACCCACGACCTGTTCAAGGACGTGCTGGAGGCCGTCGGCCAGGAGCTGACCGAAGTGCGCATCACGGATCTGCGTGAGGGCGTCTTCTACGCGGAGCTGGTCTTCGCCAGCGGGGTCGAGGTGAGCGCCCGTCCCTCCGACGCCATAGCGCTCGCCCTGCGCACCGGAACGCCGATCTACGGCAGCGACACCGTGCTGGACGACGCCGGCATCGCCATTCCGGACGAGCAGGAGGACGAGGTGGAGAAGTTCCGCGAGTTCCTCGACCAGATCTCGCCCGAGGACTTCGGCACCAGCAGCCAGTGAGCCGGGTCCCGCCGGGCGCCCGGCGGGTCTGTGACCGGTCGGTCGACGGCCCGTGGGGCCCCGGCAGCATGGCAATTGCCACCGGCCATTGAGAGCGTCCTACGGCCTCCCGTGAACGCATTCGGCTAGCCTTTCCCCGCGGTGGGGACGGGAAACCACTCCTAGGGTGATTATCACTCGGCGTGCCGAGTGTGGCGATCGTTGACGCACCCCTGGTGACTGCCTACCGTCGAGAGGGCAGGTCAAGGACGGAGGTCGGCGTGAGAACGAGCGGCGACGGTACGGTGGGGGGTACCCCCGGACGCGGTCTGGGGGAGAGCGGTCCGTACCCGCTTCACAGCAGCGCGGTCGACCACGCCCAGCAGCGACCGACGGCGGTGCCGAACGGCGGAGGGGCGGCGTCCATGGCGTCCGAGGAGATCGGCTATCGCGGGCCCACGGCCTGCGCTGCGGCCGGCATCACCTACCGGCAACTCGACTACTGGGCCCGTACCGGCCTCGTCGAGCCGAGCGTGCGGCCCGCCTACGGGTCGGGCACCCAGCGTCTCTACAGCTTCCGGGACATTGTCGTCCTGAAGATCGTGAAGCGCTTCCTGGACACTGGGGTTTCGCTGCAGAACATCCGCTCGGCCGTGCACCACCTGCGAGAACGCGGTTTCCGCGATCTGGAGCGCATGACCCTCATGAGCGACGGTGCGACGGTCTACGAGTGCACCTCCCCGGACGAGGTCCACGCCCTGCTCCAGGGCGGTCAGGGCATCTTCGGGATCGCCGTCGGCGTGGTCTGGCGCGATGTGGAAAGCGCGCTCTCCCAGCTGCACGGGGAGCGTATCGACACCGGGGAGACGCTCATCGGGCACAACCCCTCGGACGAACTGGCGCGGCGCCGCAACCGGGCTGTCTGAGCGGAACCGCGCCCGGGCCCGCCGGGCGCGGGCGGGGCGCTGGTGAGTGCGTAGAGGCCCTGACCGTCGGCCCTGACCGCCGACGCTTGTCGCAAGGGGCCGTCCGGGCGTCGCAGCCCTGCTCCGGCCCGTCCCGTGCCGGTCCGTTGTCAGTGGCGTGGTGCAGCATCAGAGGTGTGAGAAACGCTCCCACGGTCCTGCATCTCGACATGGACGCCTTCTACGCCTCGGTGGAGCAGGCATCCAAGCCGAGCCTGCGTGGGAAGGCTGTCGTCGTGGGCGGACTGGGACCGCGCGGAGTGGTGGCCACCGCGTCGTACGAGGCGCGCGTCTTCGGGGTGCACTCGGCGATGCCGATGGCCCAGGCGCGCCGCCTGGCGCCGAACGCCGCGTACCTCGTGCCGCGCTTCACTCTGTACCGGTCGGTCAGTGACCAGGTGATGGCGCTGCTGCGGGAGCTGTCGCCGCTGGTGGAGCCGCTGAGCCTGGACGAGGCGTTCGTGGACCTGGAGGCCGGGGGAACGGCCTGGGACGAGGAATCGGCACGCCTGGCCGCAGTCAAGCTGCGCGCGGACATACGGGCGGTCACGGGGCTCACCGGGTCGGTGGGGCTGGCCGCCTCCAAGATGCTCGCGAAGATCGCCTCGGAGCAGGCCAAGCCCGACGGACTCGTACTCATCGAGCCCGGGACCGAGCGGGCGCTGCTGGGCCCCATGCCGGTGCGGACCCTGCCCGGGATCGGGCCGGCCACCGGGGACCACCTGAGACGGGCAGGGATCACCATGGTCGAGGAGCTGGCCGAGGCGGGCGAGGACGAGCTGGTACGGCTGCTGGGCAAGGCGCACGGGCACGCGCTGTACGCCATGGCGCTGGCGCGTGACGACCGGCCCGTGGTGGCCGAGCGGGAGACCAAGTCGGTATCGGTCGAGGACACCTACGACGTGGACATCCACGACCGGCTGCGGGTCGGTCTGGAGGTGCAGCGGCTCGCCGACCGGTGTGTGCGGCGGCTGCGCGAGGCCGGGCTGTCCGGGCGGACCATCGTGCTGAAGGTGCGCAGGTACGACTTCTCGACGCTCACCCGGTCCGAGACGCTCAGAGGCCCCACGGACGACCCGGCGGTGATCCGGGAGGCAGCCGCGCGGCTGCTGGAGTCCGTGGACACCACGGGAGGCGTCCGCCTGCTCGGCGTGGGGGTCTCCGGGCTCGCCGACTACACCCAGGAGGACCTGTTCGCACAGGCGGCGGGCGAGCGGGCCGCGGCCGCGCAGGCGCCGGAGGAGGACGTGCCCGAGGCCGTGGAGCGCCCGGAGCCCGCGGAACGGCAGTGGCGTGCGGGACACGACGTGCGGCACGCCGAGTACGGGCACGGCTGGGTGCAGGGCAGCGGCCTGGGGCGGGTCACTGTCCGCTTCGAGACGCCGCAGTCCCCGCCGGGGCGGGTAAGGACGTTTCTTGTCGATGATCCTGCGCTGGAGCCGGCCGAGCCGCTGCCGCTGGTCCTGGACGGGGTGGACACCGAGGTGTAGGGGGCCTGCCTGTCCGCTGCCGGGTGCGGGTTCGTCGTGGTTCTTCGCGCAGTTCCCCGTGCCCCTGGGTGGGTGCTGCTCTGTTGTCGGGTGCGGGGGCTGTCGTGGTTCTTCGCGCAGTTCCCCGTGCCCCTGGGTGGGTGCTGCTCTGTTGTCGGGTGCGGGGGCCGTCGTGGTTTCTCGCGCAGTTCCCCGCGCCCTGGGTGGGTGCTGCTCTGTTGTCGGGTGCGGGGGCCGTCGTGGTTTCTCGCGCAGTTCCCCGCGCCCCTGAGCGGTTGCCGTTGGCGGAGTCGGCTCAGCAGGCCGTGTTTCCCTCAGCCTTCCTCGCTGCCTGCCAGCTTGCCGAAGTCGCGGTCCGGGGCGGGGGGCGGGGCCACGTCCAGGCCGTAGTGGTGGTAGAGCTGGAGTTCCTGTTCGGGAGAGAGATGGCGGCCCACGCCGAAGTCGGGGGCGTCCTTGATGAGCGAGCGCTCGAAGGGGACCCGGAGGGCACCTTCGACAAGTTCGCTGGGCTCCAGGGGGACGAAGGCGTCCCGGGAGAACAGGCCGGTGCGTATGGCCGCCCACTCCGGCACCCCCGTGGCGTCGTCGAGGTACACCTCGTCGACCGTGCCGATCTTGGTGCCATTGCGGTCGAACGCCTTGCGGCCGATCAGGTTGCGCGGATCGATGTCGGTCTGCACGGTCCCTCTCCCTCCACGTGGTCGCAACTCATCCGTAAGCACTACAAAAGAGCACATTCAGGGAGGCGGCCACTCGAGGGCTCGGGCGTTGACCTCGCTGGTAGGCTGACAGCGGCTGCTGACCCCGTGCGGGAGAGTCCTCCGACCACTTCGGAGGCGCCGAAGGAGCAAATCCTCCCCGGAATCTCTCAGGCCCACGTACCGCACGGACGAGGTCACTCTGGAAAGCAGAGCGGGTGCCGACGGCTTCCGCTCTCACCGACGGTGAAAGCCGGCGCCCTCGGGTGCCCGGTGAAGCTCTCAGGTTGAGATGACAGAGGGGGAGGCCGTCGGGGCACCCACGCCGTGGTGCCCCTCGAAGGTCGCGTCAGACCAGGAGGCCTCCGCAATGACCGCCCATCGCATTCCGCTCTCCGAGCTCGAAGCGGGCATCCCCTTCGAGCAGCGCCACATCGGGCCCGACCAGGAGGCGCGGGCCAAGATGCTCGCGCACGTCGGATACGGCTCCCTCGACGAGCTGACCGCCGCCGCGGTCCCGGACGTGATCAAGAACGCGGACGCCCTGGACCTGCCGGGCGCCCGCACCGAGGCCGAGGTGCTCGCCGAGCTGCGCTCGCTCGCCGACCGCAACCAGGTCCTCGGCTCGATGATCGGGCTCGGCTACTACGGCACCTTCACCCCGCCGGTCGTCCTGCGCAACGTCATGGAGAACCCGGCCTGGTACACGGCCTACACGCCGTACCAGCCGGAGATCTCGCAGGGCCGTCTGGAGGCCCTGCTGAACTTCCAGACGATGGTCGCCGAGCTGACCGGCCTGCCCACCTCCGGCGCCTCCCTGCTGGACGAGGGCACCGCGGCCGCCGAGGCGATGGCGCTGTCCCGGCGCATGGGCAAGAACAAGAAGGGCCTGTTCCTGGTCGACGCGGACGCCCTGCCGCAGACCGTCGCCGTCATCGAGACGCGTGCGGAGCCGACCGGCGTCGAGGTCGTCGTCGCGGACCTCAGCGACGGCATCCCGGCCGACATCGCCGCCCGCGAGATCACCGGCGTCCTGATCCAGTACCCGGGCGCCTCCGGTGCCGTACGCGACATCAAGCCGCTGATCGACCAGGCCCACGAGCTGGGCGCCCTCGTCACCGTCGCCGCCGACCTGCTCGCGCTCACCCTGCTGACCTCGCCGGGCGAGCTCGGCGCGGACATCGCCGTCGGCACGACCCAGCGCTTCGGTGTCCCGATGGGCTTCGGCGGTCCGCACGCCGGCTACATGGCGGTGCAGGAGAAGTTCGCGCGCAGCCTGCCCGGCCGTCTCGTCGGCGTCTCCGTCGACGCCGACGGTCACAAGGCCTACCGCCTCGCGCTGCAGACCCGTGAGCAGCACATCCGCCGGGAGAAGGCCACCAGCAACATCTGCACCGCGCAGGTGCTGCTCGCCGTGATGGCCGGCCTGTACGCCGTCTACCACGGCCCCGAGGGCCTGCGCACCATCGCCCGCCGCACCCACCGCTACGCCACGATCCTCGCCGAGGGCCTGAAGGCCGGCGGTGTCGAGATCGTCCACGGCGCCTACTTCGACACCCTCACCGCGCGCGTGCCCGGCAAGGCCGCCGGGATAGTCGCCGCGGCCCGTGACAAGGGCGTCAACCTGCGTGCGGTCGACGCCGACCACGTCTCCCTCGCCTGCGACGAGACCACCAACCGTGCCCAGCTGGACGCCGTCTTCGCCGCCTTCGGCGTCGCGGGCGACATCGAGGCGCTCGACGCGGCCGCCGGGGAGGCCCTGCCCCAGGCGCTGCTGCGCACCGACGACTACCTCGCCCACCCGGTCTTCCACGACCACCGCTCCGAGACCGCGATGCTGCGCTACCTGCGCAAGCTGGCCGACCGCGACTACGCGCTGGACCGCGGCATGATCCCGCTGGGCTCCTGCACGATGAAGCTCAACGCGACCACGGAGATGGAGCCGGTCACCTGGCCCGAGTTCGGTCAGCTGCACCCCTTCGCGCCCGCCGAGCAGGCCGAGGGCTACCTCACGCTCATCCGCGAGCTGGAGGAGCGTCTCGCCGAGGTCACCGGCTACGACAAGGTCTCGCTCCAGCCGAACGCCGGTTCACAGGGCGAGCTGGCCGGTCTGCTGGCCGTCCGCGGCTACCACCGGGCCAACGGCGACGAGCAGCGGACCGTGTGCCTGATCCCGTCCTCCGCGCACGGCACCAACGCCGCCAGCGCCGTGATGGCCGGCATGAAGGTCGTCGTCGTGAAGACCGCCGGGGACGGCGAGATCGACGTCGAGGACCTGCGGGCCAAGATCGAGCAGTACCGTGACGAGCTGTCGGTGCTGATGATCACCTACCCGTCGACGCACGGCGTCTTCGAGGAGCACGTCGCCGACATCTGCGCCCAGGTCCACGAGGCGGGCGGCCAGGTGTACGTCGACGGCGCCAACCTCAACGCCCTGGTCGGCCTCGCCAAGCCGGGCCACTTCGGCGGCGACGTCTCGCACCTGAACCTGCACAAGACGTTCTGCATCCCGCACGGCGGCGGCGGCCCCGGCGTCGGCCCGGTCGCGGTCCGCGCGCACCTGGCGCCGTACCTGCCCAACCACCCGCTGCAGCCGGAGGCCGGACCGGAGACGGGCGTCGGCCCGATCTCGGCGGCGCCCTGGGGCAGCGCCGGCATCCTCCCCATCTCGTGGGCGTACGTCCGCCTGATGGGCGGCGAGGGCCTCAAGCGCGCCACCCAGGTGGCCGTGCTCTCCGCGAACTACATCGCCAAGCGCCTGGAGCCGCACTACCCGGTGCTCTACACCGGTCCCGGCAACCTGGTCGCGCACGAGTGCATCATCGACCTGCGCCCGCTGACCAAGGCGACCGGCGTGAGCGTGGACGACGTGGCCAAGCGCCTGATCGACTACGGCTTCCACGCGCCGACCATGTCCTTCCCGGTGGCCGGCACGCTGATGATCGAGCCGACCGAGTCCGAGGACCTGGCCGAGCTGGACCGCTTCTGCGACGCGATGATCGCCATCCGCGCGGAGATCGAGAAGGTCGGCTCCGGCGAGTGGCCCGCGGAGGACAACCCGCTGCGGGGTGCCCCGCACACCGCCGCCGCGCTCGGCGATGAGTGGACCCACGCCTACAGCCGCGCGGAGGCCGTCTTCCCGGCCGGAGTCTCGGTCGCCGACAAGTACTGGCCGCCGGTGCGCCGTATCGACCAGGCCTTCGGAGACCGCAACCTGGTCTGCTCCTGCCCGCCGCTGGACGCGTACGAGGACTGAGCGCCTTACGGCCCGGTGCCCCCCGGCGGAGTACCCTCCGGCCGAGCACCTTCCCGGTGAGAGCCCCGCCCGAGCTTCGGGCGGGGCTCTTGCCTTGCTCACGCGGTCGCGAGCGACACCTCGGTCGACTTGATCAGGGCAATCACGTCCGAGCCCACGAAGAGGCCGAGGTCTTCGGCCGCGTCCTTGGTGATCACCGCCGTGAGTTTGCCGCCCGCCACGGCGATCTTCACCGAGGCCATGGCTCCGCCATGGGCGAGCTGGACGATTGCGCCGGGCAGCTGGTTGCGGATGGACAGCCCCTCCACACCGCTCGTGGCCAGGGCGATCTCCGTCGACTTCACCAGGGCGTGGACGCGGGAATCCGGGGCGAGGCCGAGCTGTTCGACGGCCTCCAGGGTGATGGCCGCCATGAGCTCCTGCCCGCCGTCCAGACGGATCTTGACCGTGGCCATGACCTCGCCGGGCTGGACCTCGGTGACGGTGCCGGGGAGCTGGTTGCGGATGCTGAGTGTCATGGGCACCCACGGTAGAGCGCCTGTCCGGTCAGGCAGGGTATGCGTGTGTCTGGGTCGCTTTGACAGTCGCCCAGACAGCTGCGCCGGGGTGCAGGTCCAGCTCGGCGGCGCCGACCGTGGTGAGGTCGGCGGCGAGGGCGAGCTCGCCGGTGAGGTCGGCGCGGATCTGGTCGCCGTGGGTCTCCAGCCCCGCGACCTCGCAGCGCCACAGATTGCGGGCGCTGGCACCAGTGGGCCGGTCCCGGAAGAGGGTGACGGCGACCGGCGGGAACGCCACGAAGACCGGTCCGGACAGGTCCTCCGTGGTCGTGATCGACGGCCCTGCCTCCAGCCGTACGGTGTGCCCGTCGGCCACTCCGCGGTAGAGGTTGAGGCCGACCAGCTGGGCGATGTAGTCCGTGCGCGGATGGCGGGCGATCTCGGACGGAGTGCCCTCCTGGACGACCCGGCCGTGTTCGACGACCACCAGCCGGTCGGCGAGCACCATGGCGTCGAGCGGGTCGTGCGTGACCAGGACGGCGACCGCCTCGAACTCGGCCAGATGGCGGCGCAGCTGGGCGCGCACCTCCAGCCGGGTGCGGGCGTCCAGGGCCGCGAGGGGTTCGTCCAGGAGCAGCAGCCGGGGCCGGGTGGCGAGCGCGCGGGCGAGCGCGACGCGCTGGGCCTGGCCGCCGGAGAGGCGGCGGGGCTTGGCACCGGAGTGGTCGGTGAGGCCCATCCGGTCCAGCCAGGCCGCGGCCTGTGCACGGGCCTCGGCCTTGGAGGCGCCCTGGCAGCGCGGCCCGAAGGCCACGTTGTCCAGGGCGGACAGATGCGGAAAGAGGAGGTAGTCCTGGAAGACGACGCCGACCGGGCGGGACTCGGGCGGAATGCGCTCCAGGGACGCGCCGTCCAGCCGCAGATGGCCGTCGGTGAGGGGGACCAGACCGGCGAGGGCGCGCAGGGCGGTGGTCTTGCCGGCGCCGTTGGGGCCGAGCAGCGCGACGACGTCTCCGGGAGCCGCGGCCAGGGCCACGTCGAGGCGGAAGGTGCCCCGGTCGACGACGAGGTGGGCGTCCAGCCCCTGCTCGCCCACGGCCTCGGGCGCGAGGTCGGCCTCGGGGGCGTCGATGTCGGTCATGAAGGGATCGTCCAGCCGGGTCTCGTCGGGGGCGTGGGAGGGGCGTACGGCGTCGTCATCGGGGCTGCGTGCCGTCGTGCACGTTCGATCGTCCCCCATGCGCGCGCGGTCGTCAGGTGCCGGTCAGCCAACGGTCGCGCAATCCCGCCAGGACGGTGATCGACACGGCCAGCAGGACCAGGCTCAGTGCGATGGCTGCGTCGGGGTCGTTCTGCAGGGCGAGGTAGACCGCGAGGGGCATGGTCTGGGTGCGGCCGGGGAAGTTGCCGGCGAAGGTGATCGTCGCACCGAACTCGCCGAGCGCGCGGGCCCAGGCGAGGACCGCGCCCGCGGCGATGCCGGGCGCGATCAGCGGCAGGGTGACCCGGCGGAACGCGGTGAAGCGGGAGGCCCCCAGCGTGGTGGCCGCCTCCTCGAAGCGCGGGTCGGCGGCGCGCAGGGTGCCCTCGACGCTGATGACCAGGAACGGCATCGCGACGAACGCCTCCGCGATGACGACCCCGGTGGTGGTGAACGGCAGGGTGATCCCGAACCATGAGTCGAGCCACTTGCCGACGACTCCGTTGCGGCCCAGGGCGAGCAGCAGGGCCACACCGCCGACCACCGGCGGGAGCACCAGGGGCAGGGTCACCAGGGCTCGTACGAGGCCGCGCCCGGGGAAGTCCGCGCGGGCCAGCAGCCAGGCCAGCGGCACGCCGAGGACGAGGCTGACGGCGGTCGCGGCCGTGGCGCTGACGAGGGAGAGCTGGAGCGCCTGCCACACCTCGGTGCTGGTCAGCAGGTCCGGCAGGCTGCGCCAGGGGGCGCGGACGAGCAGGGCGATCAGGGGCAGCAGCAGGAACACCAGGGCGAGCACCCCGGGCAGCAGCAGCGGCAGCGGCAGCCCGGCCCGGACGCGGCGGCGCCGCGGCCCACCCGTGCGGGGGTCGGCCGCGGCGCCGGGCTTGTCGAGCGAGGTCACGGCTTGAGGAAGCCGGCCTGGCTCAGGACCTTCTGGCCCTCGGCGGACTGCACCAGTGCGATGAACGCCTTGGCCGCCTCGGCGTTCTTGGCGTTCTTCAGCAGGGCGATCGGGTAGTCGTTGATGGCCTTGGCCGACTCGGGGAACTCCACGCCCTCCACCTTGCCACCGGCCGCCTTCACATCGGTCTTGTAGACCACCGCGGCGTCGGCCTCCTTCAGCACCACCTTGTTCAGGGCGGACTTGACGTCCTCCTCGTAGGAGGCCGGGGTGAGCTTGAGCTTGCTGGCGTCCAGGGCCTTCTGGGCGGCGGCGCCGCACGGCACGGTCGTGTCGCACAGGACGACCTTCAGGCCGGACTTGGTGAGGTCCTTCAGGGAGGCCACCTTGTCGGGGTTGCCCGGCAGGGTGGCGATCTCCAGCTGGTTGCGGACGAAGGTGGCCGGGGTGCCGACCGCGTCCTGCTTGCCCGTCACGATCGCCATGGTCTTGGGGCTGGCGGCGGCGAACACGTCCGCCGGGGCACCGCCGGTGATGCTCGCGGCCAGGGTGTCGCTGCCGCCGAAGTTGAAGTTGACCTTGGTGCCGGGGTGGTCCTTCTCGAACTCCCTGCCCAGGGCCGTGAAGCTCTCCTTGAGGGAGGCGGCCGCGAACACGTTGATGTCGCCGGAGAGCTTCGGGGAGGCGGAGGACGACGAGTCCGCCTTGTCCGGCTTGGTCGAGTCGTCGGAGGAGGAGCAGGCGCTGAGTGCCATCAGGGCAGCGGCTCCCGCACCGGCCAGCTGCAGCATTCGCCGGGTCCGGCGCACGGAACGGGTCATCACGGATCTACTCCTCGGGATCTTGGAACAACGGTCGCGCCCTGCCACGGCCGGAATCGGCCGTGCGGCGATGATACTGCCGCATCTGCGAGCTGTAAGTCTCCTGTCACATTGCATGAGCTGCTTACTTGTGACGTGTGGTTGGCATGTGCGTTTGTACGGTGCTCAAGCACGGGTACGGTCCTGCGGGAGGTGGTCGCGGTGACTCTCGCGGAACTCGCTCTGACCGGCGATCTCGTACGACCGGCCCGGCTGACCGTGCCGGACCTGTCCGCCTGGCCCCAGCACCGGGCTGACGTCAGCTTCGAGTGCGCGACCAGCGGCATCCAGCACCACCGGTTCTCCGGACCGCGCCTGTACGACGTGCTCGCCGACGCCGGGCCCGGCTTCGATCCGGTCCGGCGCAAGGACCGGTTGCGCTTCCTGATCGCCGTCACCGGCACCGACGGTCACCACGCCCTGCTGTCCTGGGCCGAGATCGACCCGGACTTCGCCGACGCCCCTGTGCTGCTCGCCGTCACGATCGACGGCACCCCCCTGGATGCGGCCGGGCCCCAGCTGGTGCTCCCGCAGGACCGCTGCGGGGCCCGGCACATCAGCGGGATCACGGCGATCCGGGTGGACGGCGGCTACGGCTTCGGCGGTCCAGCGCCGGCCACCCCCGGTCGCGCGTCAGCGGCAGCTCCGTAAGCCGCTCGCCCGTCACGTCCCGCACGGTGTTGGCCGGGGCAGGCGCGACCGGGTTGAAGGGGGCTCTCGCTCATCGACTTCGCGCCCGGCGGCCCGACCCCCTGCTCACGGGCGCGCCGGCCGACGTCCGCGTCGCCTGCGGCCGCACCGTCCTCGGCCCGCTGCTGGACGCCGGCCGCGCAGGCGTCGCGGTACTCCTGGGCACGCTGGAGACGTTCCTCGCCTGCGACGGATCCGGGGCGCGCACCGCACAGGCCCTGCATCTGCACGTCAACACCGTGCACCACCGGATCCAGCGCATCGAGTACTTCACCGGGCGGGACCTGTCCCGGCTGAGCGACCGGCTCGACCTGTGGGCGGCGCTGCTGTGCCGGTGAGGGCGCGGGGTCAGACGCGGTCGATGTGCACGTTCGTGGACTTCACGCGCGCGGTGGCCTCCATGCCGACCTCCAGGCCCAGTTCCTCGACGGCCTCCCGGGTCAGCAGCGAGACCAGCCGGTGCGGGCCCGCCTGGATCTCCACCTGGGCGGCGACGTCACCGAGCTTGATGGCGGTGACGATGCCCGGGAAGGCGTTGCGGACCGAGGTGTAGGAGGCGTCCTCCTCGCCGCTGCCTCCCTTGGCCAGTTCGACCGAGAACGCGGCGAGGTCCTTGCCGTCGATGAGCCGTCGGCCGGCCTCGTCGCGGTGGGTGGCCATCCGGCCCGCGTCGGCCCAGCGACGGGCGGTGTCCGGGCTCACGCCGAGGAGCCGCGCGGCCTGGCCGATCGTGTAGGACTGCATGCCGGTCACGATAGGGCCACGACGAAGGAACCGTGGACACGGGGTTGGCCGATGGGTATAACGCGATATAGCGTTAGTGCGTGATGGAGGGTCCCGGAGGGGCGTCGAGATCGGGGTGAGGGCATGTCGGCCGAGCAGGTGCATACGTCGTTGCCGTCCGGGCTGCGGGCCTCGGACGCGGACCGGGACCGGGTACTGGACATGCTGACCGGTGCAGTGGGAGACGGCCGGCTGACCGCAGGGGAACACGAGGAGCGGGTGGCGGACGCCCTGTCTGCGCGCACGCTCGGCGACCTGGAGGTGCTGACGGCCGACCTGCCGGCCGGGACGCCCGGGCCGGCCCCGGTCAAGGGCGCCGTCCGTATCGAGCAGCAGTACTCCTCGACCGTGCGCCGCGACGAGTGGTCGGTGCCGCGCCGGATGGACATCCGGTCAGCCTGGGGCGATGTGACCCTCGACTTCACCCGGGCGGTGATCGGCCACGACAGCCTCCGCATCGACCTGGACCTGCGGGGTGGCACCCTGCGGCTGATCACCCGACCCGGCATGGTCGTGGACGGCGATTCCCTCGCGATCGAATACGGCAGGACAAAGGTGCGGCCGGCCGGGAAGCCCGGGACGCCCGTGGTGCTGCGCGTGGAGATACGCGGGCGGCTGAGCCTGGGGCGGCTGGAGGCACGGCCGCCGCGGCGGCCGTTCGGCAGGAGGACGGCGACGGCCTGAAGGCCCGTGCCGTCCTCCGGTCCGACTGGCTGGTGCCGGTCAGCCGGTCAGCCGGTATGGACGCGTGGGCGCCGGTCGCGGTTCGGCTCCGCCTCGCGGAGTACCTCGCGGGTGACCGGGGCGACCTCGCCCTGCCCGAAGAGGAAGAAGCGCAGGAAGTTGGCGAACGGGTTGCCCTCGGTCCACTCGAAGTAGATGTGGGGGGTGCAGCTCGTCATGTCCCGGACGTGGAGGAGGAGCGCGGCGAGCGCGTTCGGGATGGAGGAGGACTCCACGGTCAGCACGCGGTAGCGGTTGTGCAGGACCTCGCCGTGCACGGTCAGGCCCGCCTCGAACTCCGAGGGGTCGGTCACCGTGACCTCGACGAAGACGAAGTCCTCCTGCTCGGGCATCTCGTTGTCGGCCCGGATCTGCTCGACCTTGTCGCGGTACTCGGCCTTGTCGCGCCGGTCGGGCTCGTTGGCGATGAAGCGCATCTTGCGGCTGGCCATATCCCTGACGAATCGTTCCGCCATCGGGTCCATGGCCACGTGGGTCACGCGCAGCTCGAAGGCGCGGGCCAGCCGGGACAGCAGCGAGACCAGGATGATGCCCGCGATGAAGCAGGCACCGATCTTCACACCGTCCGGGCGCTCGATGACGTTGACGACGGTCGTGTAGAGGAACACCACCGAGATGATCGCGAACGTGACGGTCCAGCCGTGCTGGCCCGCCTTGCGGGCGGCGATGGTCACCGCGATGGCCGCGGAGCTGATCAGCACCAGCACACCGGTGGCGTAGGCGCCGCCCTGCGCGTCGACGTTGGCGTCGAAGATCCAGGTGACCAGGAAGGCCACCAGCGTGAAGACGATGACCATCGGCCGGACGGCCCGCGCCCAGTGCGGGGCCATGCCGTAGCGGGGCAGGTAGCGCGGCATCAGGTTGAGCAGACCGGCCATGGCGGAGGCGCCGGCGAACCACAGGATGGCGATGGTCGAGGCGTCGTAGACCGTGCCGAAGGCGTTGCCGAGGTACTCGTGCGCGAGGTAGGCGAGCGCGCGGCCGTTGGCCTGGCCGCCGGGCTTGAACTCGTCCGCCGGGATCAGCAGCGTGGTGATGAAGCTGGTGGTGATCAGGAAGACGCTCATGATCAGGGCGGCGGTGGTCAGCAGCTTCTTGGTGTCCCGGATCCGTCCGGTCGGACGCTCCTCGGTGTCGTCCGGGTCGCCCTTGACGTGCGGCATGACGGCGACGCCGGTCTCGAAACCGGACAGACCGAGCGCGAGCTTCGGGAAGACGATCAGGGCCACGCCGACCATGACGAACACGTTGCCGTGTTCCGCGGTCAGGGCGGTGGTCCAGTCGGTGATCACGTGCCCGGCGGTGATCACGTGCCACAGGCCGACGATCACGACGACGACGTTGAGCGCGAGGTAGATGCCGACCAGGGCGACGGCGACGCCGATGGCCTCCAGGAAGCCCTTGAGGAACACCGCGCCGAGCAGGGCCACCAGGAAGAGCGTGATCACCATCTGGTGGCTGTGGAGCGTGCTGTTGAGGTGCGGGTTCTCCACCAGGTGGGTGGAGGCGTCGGCGGCGGAGAGGGTGATGGTGATCAGGAAGTCGGTGGCCGCGAAGCCCAGCAGGGTCAGCACGAACAACTTGCCCTGCCAGAAGGAGAGCAGCCGCTCCAGCATGGCGATGGAACCCTCGCCGTGCGGGCTCTCATCGGCGACCCGGCGGTACACCGGAAGGGCGCCCGCCAGGGTGACTATGACGAGCACGATGGTCGCGATGGGCGACAGCAGACCGGCCGCCAGGGCCGCGATGCCCGGCTGATAGCCGAGGGTCGAGAAGTAGTCGACACCGGTCAGGCACATCACGCGCCACCAGCGCTGAACCGAGTGACCGGTCTCCGGCTGGGCTTCGGAACCGTTGTGGCCGCCGTGCTTGCCCATGTCGGACAGCCCCTCCAGCATCCAGGCGCGCAGGCGACTGGGGGGGTGCTCGGTCGTGACCATCGGCGTGCTCCTGGTGTGTGGCTCAGTCGTTTCCGGCCATCACGCGGACGGCGGCACCAGCGTATGCAGAGAGTTACGCCAGGGCCCACGGATCAGGTGTCCGGGGGCGTCAATCTTGCGTTAAGAATGACCCGACGGGAGAAGGCGACGCATCAAAAAACGGAGTCCCGCGAGTTCACGCGGCACTTTGGGCTGTATGGAGAAGTGTCCGGGGGAGAAACGGCCCCGGACCCGAGATCGGACACCGTGCGTCATCTCGCACGACGTCTCCATGCTGCCCCGGCCGCAGAGGATCCGCAGCCGCAGCGACACGCTCCGCGCCCGCTGCTCCGGGCGGTCGGCAGCTCGGTGGCGCAGGGCCGCGCCGCGCCTTGATCGGTGGTGCCGGGTCGGGCCGCACCTTGCTCGATGGCAGACGGCCGTGCCGCACCTTCATCGGTGGACTCCGCCGCGCCGCCCCTTGCCGGGCGGAACTCGGCCGCGGGCACCTTGGGAGGGGACCCGGCGACTTGAAGGTGTCCTGGCGTCTTGAGGATGTCCTGGCGTCCTGAGGGTGTGCGACCGACATCGCCCCGTCGACGACCCGCAGGGGCCCGGGCGCGTTCAGGCCGGCGGCGCAGCCGTCACAGTCCCCGGGTGTCCATGCGCAGATGCCATGCGTTGCGCCGGTGGACCGACACGAGGTCGGACTCCAGCGGCGACGGCGGCACCGCGAGGACCGGGCAGACGGCGTGGGCGAGACAGTGCCGGGAGACGCGGCTCGAGAAGGCGCGCTGCAGCCCGCGCCGGCCGGCGCCCACGACGAGGACGTCGTCCTCGCGGTCCGCGGTCGCCACCAGCGCCCTGCCCGGGGTGCCGCACACGATGAGGGCGTGCAGCGGCACGCCCGGGCCCTCCTCGCCGAAGATCTCGTCGAGCACGGACACCAGCCGCTGCTTGGCGAGCCGCTGCCACTCCTCGAGCAGCAGGCCGGCGGCGGGCGAACGGCGGGCGGCGGGATCGCCCCCGGGCGGCTCCCAGGCCAGCACCGGCCATAGCTCGGCTCCCAGGCGTCGCGCCAGCGCGGTGGCCCGGCGCAGGGCCCTGACGCTGCCCAGGGAGCCACTCACGCCCACCACCACACGGGCGGCCGCGGAGGCGTCGTAACCGGACATGACTTCACCGTTTCCCCGCGGGTGCCCGCGGGTCCTTCCCGCGGACGGTCCCGCGTGCGGGGCCTTTCTCTCATCCCACCCCCGTGCGAGCCGTTCGACCAGCCGGGGGACCGTATCCCTGCCAGATTTCCGACGTGCTCGGACCGCCTGGTCACGGGCTCCTGTCAGCAGCGCGTCAGCGTCGCGCCCGCTCACGTCAACATCGCGTCAGGAGGCGTCGGCGGGTCGGCCGGGGCGGGCATAGCGTCGAGGCAGCCCCGGTCCGCCTCCCCGCGTCCGGGGCACCAAGGCCCAGCCCATCCGCCCAGGAGGCGACCCATGCCCGAACTCCTCTGCGACGACGACCCGGAGCCTTCCGAACGCACCCCGGCCGGACCGCTGTACGTGCCCGTCCGGCCGGGACCCACCGGATGCGCGACGCGCCTGTTCCGCACCCCCCTGGGAGGCCGCACGGCCGTCGCCTTCACCTCCGTACGCCGACTGGCCGGCACGCTCGGCCCCGATCAGCAGTGGATCCGCCTCTCCGAGCCCGCGCTGCGTGCGCTGACGGCGCCGCTCGGCGTCACCGCCCTCACGGTCGACCCCACGTTGTCGGCCCCGGCACCCGTACCCGCCGCACGAGCGATCCCGCTTCCGGCGCTCCGCGCCACGGAGGGGAGCACCCGATGACCACCCTGCACGAAGCCACCGCCCCCGTCACCGCCGCCACCCCCGCCGACCTCTCCGTCTGGCCCGCCTCCGCCACCGAACCGAGCCCGGGCGATCCGGCCGTCGCCGGCGTGCCGCTGACCGAGATCGCGGACCGCTTCGGCACCCCTGTCTACGTCCTCGACGAGGGCGAGGTGCGCGAGCGCTGCCGCGCCTACCGGCAGGCCTTTCCCGATGCCGAAGTCCTGTACGCGGCCAAGGCGTTCCTGTGCCGGGCCATGGTCCGCTGGACGGCCGAGGAGGGCCTGGGCCTGGACGTCTGCTCGGCCGGTGAGCTGGAACTGGCGGTCACCGCCGGGTTCCCGCCCGAGCGGATCGTGCTGCACGGCAACGCCAAGTCGCCGCACGACCTGGAGACCGCGCTGCGCCTGGGCGTGGGCCGGATCGTGATCGACAGTCCCTCGGAGATCGCCCGGCTGGCCGCCGCCCTCGGGCCCGACGGCCGCCAGCGGGTGATGGTCCGGGTGGTGCCCGGGGTCGGCGCCGGCGCTCACCAGAAGATCCGCACCGGAACCGAGGACCAGAAGTTCGGCCTGTCCGTCTCCGACGGCCATGCCCAGCACGCCATCGCCCGCATACTCGACCAGCCGCAGCTCGAACTCACCGGCCTGCACTGCCACCTGGGCTCGCAGATCACCGGCGTGAAGCCGTACGTCACCGCCGTGCGCCGCATGGTCGGCCTCCTGGCCCGGCTGCGTGACCAGCACGGGCTCGCGCTGCCCGAACTCGACCTCGGCGGCGGCCACGGCATCGCCTACCGCCCCGGCGAGCCCGCCCTGGACCCGGTCGCCCTGGCCCGCAGGGTCCACGCCGAGCTCTCCGCGGCCTGCGCGGCCGCCGAACTCCCGGTGCCCCGCCTGATCATCGAACCCGGCCGGGCGATCGCCGGGCCGGCGGGTGTGGCCGTCTACCACGTGCTGGCCGTCAAACGCACCGGCGCCCGCACCTTCGTGGCCGTCGACGGCGGCATGAGCGACAACCCACGGCCCGCCCTGTACGGCGTCCGGTACGCGCCGCGCCTCATCGGCCGGCCCGCCACCGAGCCCCTGACCCCGGTGACCGTCGTGGGCCGGCACTGCGAGGCCGGTGACGTCCTCGCCGAGGCCGAACTTCCCGCCGACGTACGCCCGGGCGACCTGCTCGCCGTCCCGGTGGCCGGGGCCTACCAGCTCTCCATGGCCTCCGCCTACAACCTGGTCGGCCGCCCGCCGGTGGTCGCCGTGCACGACGGCAGGGCCCGGCTGCTGGTCCGCCGGGAGTCGCTGGCCGACCTGCGCAGCCGGGACGTGGGCGTCTGACGCTCCGTCGCACCCCGACTCCCGGGCGGGCCGGTCCTCCCTCCCTCGCCGGCCGACCCGCCCGGGCTCTGTCCCCGTTCACCCGCCCCGCTGGTTCAGCACCCGCCGGGTCCACCACGGAGCACCGCCGGGAGTCGCCGTCAGGCGCGAAACGTCCCGCAGGCGGCCGTCGACTTCCTGAGGTTCCTCGCCTCCGGGACCACCGACCGGGGGCTGGTCGAGAAGAACGGCGTCCTGCCCCGTGCGAGGCACTGCGGCAGCGTGTGACTACGGGCCGTGACCGACCCCGGACACGCGTCGGGGCCGGTGCGCACCATGGGTGTGCGGCCGGCCCCTCGGATCACCGGGCGGTGCGGCGGACCGCCCGGGTGTGACGGCTCAGGCGGCGGTCATCACATGGTCCGCACCGAGCGGACGGTGCGGGGCGATGACCCGGCCGTCGGGCAGAAGCTCACCGGTGTCCTCGAAGAGCAGAACGCCGTTGCACAGCAGACTCCATCCCTGCTCCGGGTGGTGCGCCACGAGACGGGCGGACTCCCGGTCGGCGGACTCTGCTGGCGGACACGGCGGCTGGTGCTGGCACATGGGTGGGATCTCTCGCTCTGTTGTGGTCATGTCCGTCCCCCGTGGTGATTGGTCGGTCGGAACCAGTGTTGCCCTCTGGGCGTCATTCCGCAGGGATTTCGCAGCACCGCTTCTCACAGGTTCATGACGCGTCACCCGGGCGGACGGTTCATTCCAACTGCACTGTCCCTTTGGGTGGTTCGGGGTGGCCGGATAGGGCTAGTCCGAGCGGGAGAGATCCTTTATCGGCTCGTAAGAGCAGGGAATTGCTCGTACGAGCGCATTCCCTCGAGAAAGTCGTTGCACGGGAAACGGTCGTAAGGAAAAAAGGTCGTACCCCGCTCCCTTCCGGGCAGCGGGGTACGCGGGCGTCGGTCAGGCGGGCGAGCCGAGCAGTCTGATGGGAGTCGCCCGGTGCGTCAGCACCGGCAGCAGCTCGGCGACCCGGTACGGCCGGTGGGCCGAGATGCCCGGCGGGGCCGGGGCCAGCGGGACGAGCAGGTCGGTGGCGACCGGATGGCCCTCGGCGCCGTCGGCGGCGGTGTCGCCGTGCAGCCACAGGGTGAGCATGTACAGGCCGGGCACCGACAGCAGTCGCGGCTGGTACGGCTGCGGCAGCGCCTCGGCCTGCTGCAGGGCGCGCTCGGTGGAGCCGATGTAGGGGCCCTCGAAGAAGTGCGAGAACGCCCATCCGTCCGGGGTGAGCATGGTGTCGGCCGCGGCCGCCGCGCGATCCCCGCAGCGGATCAAGAAGCGCCAGCCGGCCAGCCGGGTCGCGGACAGGCCCTGCGCGGTGATCCGGTCCAGCACGTGTACCGGAAGCGGGAGTTCGGGTATCGCGGGTCCCTGGGCGACGCGCAGGGACGGGGTTCGGGCCTCGCGGACCGCGGTGGGGGAACCGAGGGCCGTGAGGACGGAGCGCAGTGCGGGCGCAGGGGCAGGGGGCACGTGCAGCGGCATGGTGGGTCGCCTCTCGTTCGACAGGCGCGGCGGCGCGAGAAGGGTGGGGCGGACGACGCTGTCTGCTCACGGGGGTGGCCAGAGGGGAGGGGGCCCGGCGGGGTGAACGAGCGGCCGAGGCCTGCCGCCCGTCACCTTGACGGCAGGAACACGGCAGGAACCAAGACTGCGGGCGCCAACCTTCTGCCTTGTGAGCGAAGTTTATACGACGCGTGTTCAGGCCTTGTTTCGTCTATCGGTTTCCGGTGACCCGGTCAAGGCGCCATTCAGCCGCTGATTCGCGGTAAACATCCCGATTTCCCGGCCGGGCGGGCGTCGCTGACCTCGCAATACGTCGCCGCCGCGGTCGGCCGAATGTCGTCGGCGTTTTTCACGAGATGCTCGGGGCATATGAACGTGCGTGGTGCGACATGCCCCGTGAATGTGCCGCGGGGAACATTACGACAGGCTAGCGTGTGTCGGGTCCGCGCGGGACGTTATCGATCGCTTTCCCTGGGCATCATCCCACCTGACCCGGGACCCCGGCGGCCGGACATGCGGTGCGCCCATCCGAGGAGGGACACTTCGATGGGGGAAAAGGTCGTGGCAGGGCGGCTCGATCTGTCCGATCGCCAGCACTACCGCGAAAAGCTCCAGAAGTGCCTGGCGGGACTGGAGCGACTGCTGGCGGAGAAGCGCTTCGATCGCCCGAAGAACCTCATGGGAGTGGAGATCGAACTGAATCTCGCCGGTCCCGACGGCATGCCGAAAATGCTGAACGGGCAGGTGCTGGAGCGCATCGCGAGCCGCGATTTCCAGACAGAACTCGCCATGTTCAACCTGGAAGTGAACATCGCCCCGCACCGGTTGGGCGGCCGGGTATTCGACCGGCTCGCCGAAGAACTGCGCACCTCCCTGGCGTATGCCGACCGTAAAGCCGGCGAGGTGGACGCCGGGATCGTGATGATCGGCATTCTGCCCACGCTCGACCGCGACGACCTGGTCTCCGCCAACCTCTCCGATGCCGACCGCTACACCCTGCTCAACGACCAGATCGTGGCCGCCCGCGGCGAGGACTTCCGCCTCGACATCGAGGGGGTGGAGCACCTCGTCTGCACATCGAAGTCGATCGTCCCCGAAGCCGCGTGCACCTCCGTGCAGCTGCACCTCCAGGTCACCCCGGCCCGCTTCGCCGACGTGTGGAACGCGGCGCAGGTGGCGTGCGCCGCACAGATCGCCGTCGGTGCCAACTCGCCGTTCCTGTTCGGGCACGAGCTGTGGCGCGAGTCCCGGCCGCCGCTGTTCCTGCAGGCCACGGACACCCGCCCACCGGAGCTCCAGGCCCAGGGGGTGCGGCCGCGCATCTGGTTCGGTGAGCGCTGGATCTCCTCCGCGTACGACCTGTTCGAGGAGAACCTGCGGTTCTTCCCGCCCCTGCTGCCGATCTGTGACGAGGAGGATCCGCTGGCGGTCCTCGATGCCGGAGGCATACCGAGGCTCGCCGAACTCGTCCTGCACAACGGCACGGTGTACCGCTGGAACCGGCCCGTCTACGACATCGCGGACGGCGTCCCGCACCTGCGCGTGGAGAACCGGGTGCTGCCGGCCGGGCCGACCATCATCGACGTGATCGCCAACGCGGCCTTCTACTACGGCCTGGTGCGTGCCCTCGCCGAGGAGGCGCGCCCGGTGTGGACCCGGCTGCCCTTCGCCGCGGCCGAGGGCAACTTCGACGCGGCCTGCCGGTACGGCATCGACGCGCGGTTCGCCTGGCCGCGGCGGGGGCGCTACGGCGGCACCGGCGAGGTCGACGCGGTCACCCTGGTCCGCGACGAGCTGCTGCCCCTTGCCTCCGCGGGCCTGGACGCGTGGGGCGTGGAGGCCGCCGACCGGGACCTCTACCTGGGCGTCATCGAGGAGCGGTGCCGACGCCGGGTCAACGGGGCGTCCTGGCAGGCGGCCACCTTCCACCGGGCCCGGGAACAGGGCCTGAGCCGCACGGCGGCCCTCGCGGCTACGACCCGGCGCTATGCCGAGCTGATGCACATGGGGGAGCCGGTGCACACGTGGCCGGTGGGCCTGCCGGAGCCGGTACCGCTCGGCTGACACCCGCCGACGGCGGGCCGAACAGGGCGCCGAAGGGGCGGCCGGGGGATTCGGAGCCGGTCTCCGGGCGGCCCGGTGCGTGGTGGTCCGTGGGGCTTCTGCGATCCTTGCGGGACGAAGGTACGCAGGGGGCCGGTGAGCTGCCTGTCGGTCGGAGCGCAGGTGGAGGCTGACCCGGTGGCCGATGCTTTTCCGCAGGAGCGGTTCTCGCGGCGGATCTACCGGGACGAGACATTGCTCGTCCTGGCACTCTCGCTCGGGGCGAGCGGGGTGTCCGCGCTGATCAGCTTCATCGGGTCGGTCACCAAACCCGGTGGGCTCAAGGACCAGGCGGCCACCCTCAACGCCTCGGCCGCGCCCGGCCGCCCCTGGCTCGACCTCGCCTGGCAGCTGTTCGGTATCGCCTCCGCGCTGGTCCCGGTGGCCCTGGTCGCCCACCTGCTGCTGCGTGAGGGCGAGAGCCTGCGGACGATCGGCTTCGACCGCACCCGCCCCTGGCCCGACCTCGGCCGGGGCGCAGGGATCGCGGCCGTGATCGGCAGCACCGGCATCGCCTTCTACCTGGCCGCCCGCGGCCTCGGCTTCAACCTCACGGTGGTGCCCGAGGCGCTGCCCGACGTGTGGTGGAAGTACCCCGTGCTGATCCTGTCCGCGCTGCAGAACGCGATCCTCGAAGAGGTCATCGTCGTCGGCTATCTCCTGCGCAGGCTGGGACAGTTGGGCTGGACCCCGGGGACCGCGCTGGTGGCCAGCGCGGTCCTGCGCGGCTCGTACCACCTCTACCAGGGCGTCGGCGGCTTCCTCGGCAACATGGTCATGGGCGTGGTCTTCGTCTGGCTCTACCGCCGCTGGGGCCGGGTCGGCCCCCTGGTCGTCGCGCACTCCCTCCTCGACATCGGCGCGTTCGTCGGCTACGCCCTGCTTGCGGGCAAGGTGGGCTGGCTGCCGACGGCCTGAGGGCCGGGCCCGCCGGCTCAGGCGAGCAGCTCGCCGTCGATCACGGTGACCGCGCGGCCGGTGAGCAGCGTGCGCCCGCCGCGAAGTCCCGTGCGCACCAGCCCGCTGCGGCGGGAGGCCTGCAGACCGGTGAGGTCGTCCCGGCCGATCCGCGCCGACCAGTGCGGGGCGAGCGCGGTGTGGGCGCTGCCGGTGACCGGGTCCTCGTCGATGCCGACGTTCGGGAAGAAGCACCGGGAGACGAAGTCGTAGCCGAGCGACGGGTCGTCGGCGCGGGCGGTGGCGATGACGCCGCGCGCGGAGTGGGCGCCGAGCGCCTTGTGGTCGGGGGCGAGCCCGAGCACCGTCCGCTCGTCGGCCAGCTCCACCAGCAGGTCGCCGACCTGGGGGCCCGTGTCGTACGCGACGACCGGTTCGGCGCCCAGTGCCTCGGCGAGCCCGGCCGGGACCTCGGCCTCGGTGAGCGGTGCGGTCGGGAAGTCCAGGGTGATCCAGCCGTCGGCGCCGGGCGTGGCGACGAGCACACCGCTGCGGGTGGCGAACCGCACCGGCCCCTCGTGGGCACCGGTGGTGTGCAGGACATGGGCCGTGGCCAGTGTGGCGTGCCCGCACATCGCGACCTCGGCGACGGGCGTGAACCAGCGCAGCGCCCAGTCCGCCTCGCCGTCCTCGGGCAGGCGGTGCGCGAACGCCGTCTCGGCGTGGTTGACCTCCAGGGCGACGTTCTGGAGCCGGTCGTCGTCCGGGAAGACGTCGTCCAGGAGCAGGACTCCGGCGGGGTTGCCGGCGAAGGGGCGGTCGGTGAAGGCGTCGACGATTCGGATACGCATGGCGCCGACGCTAGGACTGCAGGAAGCCACGGGCCAAGGCCAATTCACGAGCCCTGGACCGATTTCGCCCCGGTGGCGCGGCCGGCTGCTGCGGCCGGCCGACATGGCCGCCGGGTCTCCGCCGTCGTGCCCGGCTCGCCGCCGTAGCGCCCGGTCGGCCGCCTCCGCGCTCGGCTCACCAGCGTCGTGCCCGGCCCGACGGCTAGGCTCACGGTATGGACGTCCGCGTGGAGATCGTCAGGGAAGCGAGCCAGGAACTCGTCGACGCCTTCGGCCGGTTGCTGCCGCAGCTGTCCTCGACGGCAAAGCCCCTCGACCACGAAGCGGTCGACCGGATGGTGACGTGTGACGCCACCACGGTGCTCGTCGCCCGGACGCCCAAGGCGATCGTCGGGACCCTGACTCTGGTGATGCTCCCCTTGCCGTCCGGATTGCGGGCCCGCGTCGAAGACGTGGTCGTCGACCGCGGGGCGCGAGGTCAGGGAGTGGCCGGCCTGCTCACCCGGGAGGCCCTGCGGATGGCCC
Source organism: Streptomyces sp. NPDC020362 (assembly GCF_040642095.1). Lineage (NCBI taxonomy): Bacteria > Bacillati > Actinomycetota > Actinomycetes > Kitasatosporales > Streptomycetaceae > Streptomyces > Streptomyces sp. NPDC020362. Next base: position 42,294 of record NZ_JBFAET010000024.1, on the reverse strand, counting down.
GGGATGCGGGCGCCCGGACGGTGGATCTGACCTCCCGGCCGGATCGTGCGGCAGCGAACCGGCTCTATGAGCAGCTCGGCTTCCGGACGAGGCAGTCGACCGTCTATCGCTTCCAGCTCGACGGACTCGAGGGACTCGAGGGACTCGAGGAACTCGGCGGATAGGAGGCTCCGCCTCCGCCGAGCGGCCGGTCCTCGCGGACGTCCGTCGGCACCGTCGACCACCCGCGCGCCGATCGAAGCAGGCAGGGGTCGTGCCGACGGTCTCGCTCGCCGTCATGCCGGCGGAGCGGGAAGACCCTGAGTCACTCCCTGCCACGCCCGGGCCGAAGTTTCACCGGCGGCAGTCGGTCCCGCTCCGGCCGTGACGCGGAGCCGACGTGCCGCCCCGTTGTCGCAGCCCGGTACCGGCCCCGGAAGTGTCGCTCACCGTGCGAGCGGCGACACGGCCGCGGCGACCCATCGAGTGAGCCGGGACAGGCGACCTTCTCGGAAAGGGCTTGGCATGCGATCGGTTCCGATATATCGTTGAGGCATCGCGTAAGGAACGCGATTGATACGTGACAGATCAACGATGGAATGGAGTGATCGCGATGCGCACCCACGGATTCGAGCGTGGACATCGTGAGGGCGGCCCGGGCCGGCGCGGCCGGGGCGGCTTCGGCGGGTTCGAGGCGCGGCGGGCCGCCTTCGGGCCTTTCGGTCCGGGTGGTCCCGGCTTCGGGCCCGGCGGGCCCGGTTTCGGACCTGGGCCCTGGGGGCCGCGAGGACGTGGAGGCCCTAGGGGACGGGCGCGGCGCGGCGATGTACGCGCCTCGATCCTCGCCCTGCTCAAGGACCGGCCGATGCACGGCTACGAGATGATCCAGGAGATCGCCGAGCGCAGCGGCGGCGCGTGGAAGCCCAGCCCCGGCTCGGTCTACCCCACGCTCCAACTGCTGGAGGACGAGGGCCTGATCGCCAATGAGAGCGAGGGCGGCAAGAAGCTGTTCTCCCTGACCGAGAGCGGTCGCAGTGCTGCCGAGGAAGGACCGGACGCTCCCTGGGAGGAGGCCTCGCGCGGGGTCGACTGGGAGGCGCTCGGCGAGATCCGCCAGGCCGGCTTCGGTCTGATGGAGGCCTTCGGACAGGTCTGGAAGACCGGCACGAAGGAGCAGCGCGAGAAGGCGCTGACCGTCATCAACGACGCCCGTAAGAAGCTGTACCTCATCCTGGCCGACGAGCACTGACGAACGGCGGGACCGGTACGACGGTCGAGGCGCCCTGCGGAGTTCTCCGCAGGGCGCCTTTCCGTGTCCGTGCCGGTGCCGGTGCCGGCGTTGGCGTCCGTGTCCCTGTCGGTGGCTGTGCGCGTACCTGTTTCCGTGGTCGGGTTCAGGTCACCAGGCCGCCCAGCTTGCGCAGCGACTCGTTCAGGGCCGCCGTCGCCGAGTCCTTGAGCTTGCCTGCCATCAGCGACACCGCGGCCCCCGTGAACTCGCCGTCGATGCGGACCGTCGTCGCGTCCCCGTCGGGGGTGAGCGTGTAGCGGGTGGCGACGGTCACCGCCATCGGGCCCTTGCCGCGGATGGCGAGCGTCCGGGCCGGTTCCAGCTCCTCGATGGTCCAGTCGACCTCCGCCGGGAAGCCCATCAGCTTCATGTTCTCCTGGAACGTCCCGCCCACCGCCAGGGTCTCGGGCCCGCCCTTGGGAAAACTGGTGTGGGTCGCGTTCCACTCGCCGTACGCCGACCAGTCGGTGAGCTGGGTCCACACCTTCTCGGCCGGCGCCTGGATGCGTGCCTCCGCGCTGACTTCGGCCATGCGACCACCCCTTCGTATGCGGCTACGCTGGCGCGGAACGTAGCCGCAGGGGCTCGAACATTCAATACTGATGAACCGTCAGAAGGTGTGATGACAGCCGCCCCGGTCGTCGTCCGGCATGCGCGGCCGTCGTCCGCGGTCGCCTCAGGGGTACGTGGCAAGACGACGCGCGTGTTGTGGCTGAAATCGGCCTGATCTCCTCCGTAAGGATGAGATGTCGGCGGGCGGCGTCCACTCTGCGTGGGACGCACACATGGTTCCCCTCGTGGATGACGCGGCGCCGTGAGGCTGATGGGGTAGAGGGTGTGCAACGCCGTATGACCCGCCAGCCCGCCCATGACCTGGGCGGTCCGCGCCCGCACGACGCTGCCGGGCTCGGTGCCGAGCTGGCGGCGGTGGTCGCCGGTGCCCGCCGCAGGGCGGTGCGGGACGGGGACCGCCAGATCGACACCGCCCACCTGCTCCACTCGCTCCTGGAATCCGACCCCGAGGTCCGTGCCGCCGTCGGGGACACCCCGCAGCTCGCGCGGCTGCTCGGCTACCTCGTGCAGCGCAGCATCGGTTACGGGCTGCGCTGGCAGAGCACCGTGGAGGACTCCGGCGCCATCGCCGTCGTACCCGATCCCTCCCTGTACGCAGGGGAGTCCAAGGACGCCGGGCGCTGGTCGCCGGCCGCGGCCGCCGCCATGGAGGACGCCCGCCGACGCGCCCGCGCCCGTGAGGAGACCGGTGCCCGTGAGGAGACCGGTGCCGACGACGAGACCGGTGCCCGTTTGTGGGACGAGACCCACGCCCGCGGCACCGACCTGCTCGTCGCGCTCGTCGTGGACCCGCGTTCCCGGGCCGTCGAGGTCCTCGGGCGCGCCGGCATCTCCGTCCAGGAACTGCGCGCCCGGATCGAGGCCCGCGAAGGGGAGCACGCCGACGGTGGGTCGGCCTGCTGAAACCGGGTGCCGCGGGACCGTGCCGTTCCATCCCGTGAGACAGGTGTCATGGGGGATGACGCTCATGTCGTCCCCTGTCATCATGTGCCGGTGCATACGTCTGAGAGCAGTCAGGGCAGCCATGGCAAGGGCGTCGGGCTCGGTCTCGCGCTCGCTTCGGCGCTGGCCTTCGGCGGGTCCGGAGTGGCCGCCAAGCCGCTGATCGAGGCGGGACTGGACCCGCTCCACGTGGTGTGGCTGCGAGTGGCGGGCGCAGCCCTGGTCATGCTGCCGCTCGCCGTGCGGCACCGCGCCCTGCTGCGCCGCCGGCCCGCGCTGCTCGCCGGGTTCGGTCTGCTTGCCGTCGCAGGCGTCCAGGCCTGCTACTTCGCCGCGCTCTCGCGCATCCCGGTCGGTGTGGCGCTGCTCGTCGAGTACCTCGCGCCCGCGCTCGTGCTCGGCTGGGTGCGGTTCGTGCAGCGGCGCCCGGTGACGCGCGCGGCCGCGCTCGGGGTGGTGCTCGCGGCCGGGGGTCTCGCCTGTGTGGTGGAGGTGTGGGCAGGGCTGAGCTTCGACGCGCTCGGTCTGCTGTTCGCGCTCGGCGCCGCCTTCTGCCAGGTCGGCTATTTCGTCCTGGCCGACCAGGGCAGCGAGGCGGGCGACCGGGCGCCGGACCCCCTCGGCGTCATCGCCTACGGCCTGCTCGTCGGCGCCGCCGTGCTCACCGCCGTGGCCCGCCCCTGGACCATGCACTGGTCGGTGCTGACCGGCTCCGTGCGCATGAACGGCACCGCCGTCCCGGCCGTCGCCCTGCTCGCCTGGATCGTGCTCGTCGCCACGGTGATCGCGTACGTCACCGGTGTGTCGTCCGTGCGGCGGCTGTCCCCGCAGGTCGCGGGTGTCGTCGCCTGCCTCGAGGCGGTCATCGCGACCGTGCTGGCGTGGGTGCTGCTCGGCGAACACCTGTCGGCGCCGCAGGTGCTGGGCGGCGTGGTCGTCCTGGTCGGCGCGTTCATCGCCCAGTCCTCGACACCCGCCAAGGGCTCCGCCGAGCCGGTGGCCGCGGGGGGCGTGGAGAGGGCAGCGCCCGCAGAAGAGGCCCACGCCCCCGGCTGAGGCGCCGTGCCCGCCCGCCCCCCGCCCTCAGCACCGTCAGACAGTCCGCACCATCAGGCAGTCCGCACCATCAGGCAGTCCACACCGTCCGACACTCCACACCGTCGGACGGTTCACGCCGTCAGGTAGTCCGGGAGTCCGACGCCGGGCGCCAGGTCGGCGTTGGCGACGGGGGTGTCGTAGCCCTTGCGGAGCGGGACGACGCCGGCCCAGTGCGGCAGGGACAGGTCCTCGGGCTCGTCGTTCGCGCCGCCGGTGCGCACCTTGGCGGAGACCTCGTCGAGGTCGAGGCGGATGACCGCGGTGGCGGCCAGCTCCTTCTTGTTCGCGGGCCGGGAGTCGGCGGCCCGGCCCGGCACGACATGGTCCACCAGCGCGTCCAGGGCCAGCCGCCGCTCCTCGGGGTCGGTGACCTCGTGCGCGATGCCGTGCACCACCACGGAGCGGTAGTTGATCGAGTGGTGGAAGGCGGACCGGGCGAGCACCAGCCCGTCGACATGGGTGACCGTCAGGCACACCGCAAGGCCCGGGTCCGCCTCACCGGTCATCCGCAGCGGGCGCGAGCCGGTCGACCCGTGGACGTAGAGCCGCTCGCCGACCCGGCCGTACAGCGTCGGCAGCACCACCGGGGCGCCGTCGCGGACGAAGCCCAGGTGGCAGACGTAGCCCTCGTCGAGTATCGCGTGCACCAGCTCCTGGTCGTACGACGCCCGGTTGGCGGACCGTGTGGGCACGGTGCGGTCGGTCGGGGTGTAGGCGGCGGTCTGCGGCGATGTCTCCCGGGTCCCCTGCATGGCGTTCTCCATTGCACTAGTGCATAATTGGTTTTGTGCTAGGAGAGTATCCGATTCAGGGCAGTGGCGCAGCCGAGATTGCGGCCAGCGTCGAGCGTGCCGTCGGCGCCGGGGAGCTGGCGCCGGGCCAATCGCTGCCTCCCATGCGGGAGTTGGCCGTGCGGCTCGGGGTGAACCCGAACACGGTCGCGGCCGCCTACCGCACCCTGCGCGAGCGCGGGGTGATCGAGACCGCCGGGCGCCGGGGCAGCCGGGTGCGGCCCAAGCCGGCCACGACGGGGCGCGAGAAGATCCGCGTGGACGTACCGGAGGGCGTGCGCAACGTGGCCGACGGCAATCCGGACCCCGCGCTGCTGCCGCGCCTGGCCGAGGCGTTCGCGGCGGCCGCAGTGCAGGGCGACCGGGAACCCGTGCTGTACGGGGACGACCCGGTGGAGCCGGAGCTGGCGCGCATCGCCCGCGCCGCGCTGGACGCCGACGGAGTGCCGGACGGGCCCATCGCCGTGGCCTCCGGCTCCCTCGACGCCGTCGAGCGGGTCCTTGCGGCACATCTCAAGCCGGGTGATCAGGTGGCGGTGGAGGATCCGGGCTGGGGCAGTCTGCTGGACCTGGTCCCGGCGCTCGGGCTGCGCACGATTCCCGTCGGCGTCGACGACGAAGGGCCGTGCCCCGAGGACGTCCGCCGCGCGCTGGAGTCCGGGGCGCGTGCCGTGATCGTCACGGACCGTGCGCAGAACCCGACCGGCGCCGCGGTCGGCGCCGCGCGCGCACGTGCACTGCGGTCGGTGCTCCGGCAGCACCCGGGGGCGTTGCTGATCGAGGACGACCACGGCCACGGCATCGTCGACGTGCCGCTGCACCCCCTCGCGGGCGCCACCCGTCACTGGGTGTTCGTGCGCTCCGCCGCCAAGGCCTGGGGTCCCGACCTGCGGCTGGCGGTGTTCACCGGGGACGCCGTCACCGTCGACCGGGTGCGGGGGCGCCAGCGCCTGGGCCCCGGCTGGGTCAGCCGGATCCTCCAGCGGGCCGTGGTGCGGCTGTGGAGCGACGGGGCGGTGAACACGCACGAGGTGGCTGCCTCGTACGGAGCCCGCCGGGACGCCCTGATCAGTGCGCTGGCCGAGCGCGGGGTGGCGGCGCACGGTCGCAGCGGCATGAACGTCTGGGTGCCGGTCCCGGACGAGACGGGTGCGGTGGCCCGCCTCCTGCACGCGGGCTGGGCGGTCGCTCCGGGAGCCCGCTTCCGCCTGAACGCGCCGCCGGGGATCCGCGTCACGGTGTCGACCCTGACCGCGGAGGAGGCCGGCCCGCTGGCGGAGGCGGTGGCGGCGGCGGTGGGCCCGGCGCCGGTCAGGACCTATGTGTAGGGCGGGTGCGCGGGGCACGCCGGCCTCGAGGGGCGAGGGGAGCTGCGCGAGCAGCCGCACTGCACCCACGCATGGACCTCGCCCTCCCGGTTCTCAGGCGCTCCGCCGCACCTGGGTGAGCGCCGCCCCCGCGAGGACGATCACCGCCCCCACCGGGGTGGTCCACCGAAGCGACTCCCCGAGAATCGCCACTCCCGCAGCCGTGGCGATGACCGGAATGAAGTAGGTGACCATCTGTGCCGTGGTGGGCCCCACTTCGGCGACCAGCCCGTACTGGACGAGCACGGCCAGCCCCGTCCCCAGGGCTCCCAGCGCGGCGATCGCCAGCAACGGCACCCACGACACATGCGTCGGGAAGCCGCTGAACAGCGGTGTCACAACCGCCAGTTGGGCCGTGGCCAGGAGCAGCTGCGCACCGGTCATCGCCAGGTGCGAGTTCCCCGTCCCCGCCAGCGTCCGCCGCACATAGATCCACCCGATCGGATAGCTCAGGGAGGCCAGCAGCGCCATGGCCGTACCCGTGGCGTCAAGCCCGTGGAAGCCCTGCCACGCGCCGAGCACCGTCAGTACCCCGAGAAACCCCAGGCCGAGTCCGGCGAAGCGCACCCGTGTCGGCCGGTCCTCGGAGAGTGCGACCAGGGACAGGGCCATGCCCCACAGCGGAGAGGTGGCGTTGCAGATGCCGGCCAGGGTGGACGGGACGGTCAGCTCCGCGTAGGCGAACAGGGAGAACGGCAGGGCGTTCAGGAAGAACGCGGCCACTGCCATATGACCCCACACGCGCGCACCGCGCGGCAGCCGCTCCCGCTTCACGGCCATCGCCGCCGCCAGCACCGCCGTTCCGAAGACCAGACGGCCGAGGGTGACCTGGAAGGGTGCGTACCCCTCCGTGCCGACCTTGATCAACAGGAAGCTGAAGCCCCAGATCAACGAGAGGGCGCCGAAGCGCAGCCGCCAGTCGAGGCGGGGGCGAGGAGGGGCTTGAGTGGGGGAGGGGGACCGGGTTCCGGGTGCGGCGACCGTGCTCATGACGTCAACGATGCCGAAAGCAACCTCGTAGCACAATCGAGAATTGTCACGCGATACCTCTTAGAATCACTTACATGTTGAACCTCGAGCGCCTGCGCACCCTGGACGCCCTGGCCCGGCACGGCTCGGTCAGTGCCGCCGCCGACGCGCTGCACGTCACCACGTCCGCGGTCTCCCAGCAGCTGGGCAAGCTGGAGCGGGAGGTGGGCCAGCAGCTGCTGGCCAAGAACGGGCGGGGTGTGCGTCTCACGGACGCCGGGCGGCTGCTGTCCGAGCATGCGTCCCGGATCCTCTCGCAGGTCGAACTCGCCCAGTCGGACCTGGAGGCGCACCGTGGGCAGGTCGTCGGCGAACTGAGGCTGTCGGCGTTCCCGACCGCCGCCCGCGGTCTGTTCCCGACGGCGCTCGCCGCGCTGCGCGCCCGGCACCAGGGGCTCCGCGTGCGCTCCAGCGAGCTGGAGCCCGAGCAGGGCATCGCCGCGGTCGTCCGCGGCGACCTCGATCTCGCGGTCGTCCTCGACTGGTACAACAAGCCGATGCCCGTGCCCGACGGCCTGGTCAAGGCTCCGCTGCTGGACGATCCGGCCGAGGTCGCACTGCCCGCCGGGCACCGGCTCGCGGGCCGGGACGAGGTGGACCTCGCCGAGTTCGCCGAGGACGAGTGGATCACCTGGGGCGAGGGCGAGTTCTGCCACGAGTGGCTGATGTTCACGCTGCGCTCGAAGGGCATCGAACCGATCGTCGGCCACCGTGCCGGCGAGACCCACACGCAACTCGGCCTGGTGGCCGCCGGGTTGGGTGTCTGCATCGCGCCGCTGCTGGGCCGTCACCCGGTGCCGCCGGGCATCGTCATGATCCCGCTCAGACAGCGGGTGCGCCGGCACGTGTACGTCGTCTGGCGGGCGGACGCCGACCGCAGGCCCTCGATCCGCGCGGCGGTCGAGGCGCTGCGGGCGGCGGCCCGGCAGCTCGGCTGACCGCTACCCCCCGAGCTTGCGGAAGTCCCAGGAGACGATCTTCTCCGGGGTCAGCCGGGCCCAGGCGTGCCGGCCGTCGTGCGGCATCTCGTCCAGGCCGAAGTTCTTGCGCGCGAACAGCGTTTCGGCCGTGTCGAGTTCGGCGCACAGCTCCCCGGTCCGCGGCACCTCGCCCACGAACTCCACCCGCCCGGTCAGCTCGACACCGCGCAACTGGTCGTACTCCTCGCCCGAGTCGACCACGACCGCCACCCGTGGATCGCGGCACAGCTGGGTCCAGCGCCTGCTGCGCACCACCGAGTACAGCCACAGCGAGATGCCGTCCCAGGCGAACCACAGCGCGCTCACATGCGGTGTGCCGTCCGCCGAGACGGTCGCGACCCGGCAGGTGCGCTGGCTGGTCAGGAACTCGTCCAGCTCGCCGGGTGTCATCATGATCTTCCGGCCCCGGCGTTGCTGAGTGACGGTCATACGGCCCCCTCTTCTCCCACGTCGTGCCAGAGGAACTTCCCTGCTCCGCTGATCCTCTGACATCACGTCAGAAAAGGGAATGGCCCGTCCCGGCCCGTCCCGCCTCCTGCCGGCCCGTCCGCCTGCTCGTCTTCCGCTCGCGCCCCGGGGTGGTTACTCTCACCGCCCCGCACCTCGGCGAACGGAGGCGGCATGCCGTCGTACGAAGAGCTCGGCGACCTGCTCGACCCGGCGAGCACCGTCCTGCTGACCGTGGAGTGCCAGCAGGGCGTGGTCGGCCCGGACGGCGCGCTGCCCGAACTCGCCCGCGAGGCCCGCTCCTCCGGCGCGCTGCACAACGTGGCCCGGCTGGTCGGCGCCGCGCACGCCACCGGGGTACAGGTGATCCATGCCGTCGCCGAGCGCCGCCCCGACGGCCGCGGCGCCAGCCGCAACGCCCGCCTCTTCCGCGCCGCCGAGCGGCTCCCCGTCCAGCAGCTGACCGGCACCACCGCGGTGCGCGTCGCACCCCCGATCGAGGTCACCGAGGAGGACTTCGTCGTACGGCGGCTGCACGGCCTGTCCCCGATCCAGGGCACCGGTGTCGACGCCCTGCTGCGCAACCTCGGCTGCCGCACCCTGATCGTCACCGGCGTCTCCGCCAACGTGGCCGTCCCCAACGCGGTGTTCGACGCCGTCAACCGCGGCTACACCGCCGTCGTACCCGCCGACGCCATCGCGGGCGTGCCCGCCGACTACACGCCCGCGATGATCCGCAACACCCTTGCGCTCGTCGCGACCGTCACGACCACGGACGAGGTGATCGGCTGCCTCGCCCGGCCGCACCGGCGCACATGACGCGGCTCAGGCCAGCTTGATCTCGTCGCCGGAGACGGTGATCTTCGCGGTGGCCAGCGGCTGGGTCGCGGGACCCTGCTTCACGCTGCCGTCCTCCGCGGAGAAGTGGCTGTTGTGGCACGGGCAGACGATGACGCCGTTCGCGACGCTGCCCACCGCGCAGCCCTGGTGGGTGCACTTCGAGGAGAACGCCTTGTAGGTGCCCGCCGCCGGCTGGGTGACCACCACACCGTGGTCCTTGAAGATCTTGCCGCCGCCCTGCGGGATGTCCGAGGTCTTGGCGAGGGCCGTGCCGCCGGCCGACCCGCCCGAGGCCGAGGAACCGGTGTCCTGCGAGGACCCGGTGGACCCGGCCGACCCGGTTCCGGTGGAGCCGGTCGTGCCGGAGGAGCCGGAGCCGGCGTTGACGGTGTCGGACGAGTTGTCCCCGGAACCGCAGGCGGTCAGCGCGGCGGCGAGCCCGGCCGCTCCGGCCGCCGCCATGACGGTACGACGGGCCGGTCCTGCTTCGGGCTGGGGCGATGCGCTGGTCATGTATGCGTTCCCTTCCGCAAAGCTGTTCGTTGATCCGCCCAGGGGTACGGCCCCGGGGCACCACCTGTTCAGACGGCAACCAGATCCTTGCGTCCCGGACACGAGACGGCCGTGAGCCACGCCTGTCGGCGAGCCGTCGGCCGGGCGGTCCGCTGCCCCGCCGGTCTCCCGGCCGCTCCCCAGTAACCTGGGTCGATGCTCAAGGAAGTCACCGCGACCCGCTACATCACGCCCCTGCGGGAGGGCGGCTCGCTGCCGGGGCTCGTCGAGGCCGACGACTTCGGGACCTATGTCATGAAGTTCACCGGCGCCGGACAGGGCCGCAAGACCCTCGTCGCCGAGGTCGTCTGCGGCGAACTCGCCCGTCGGCTCGGATTCCGGATGCCCCGCCTGGTCACCCTCCGGCTGGACTCGGTCCTCGGGCTCGGCGAGCCCGAGCAGCAGGTCCAGGAGCTGCTGCGCTCCAGCGGCGGCGCCAATCTCGGCATGGACTTCCTCTCCGGAGCCCTCGGCTACGACCCGCTCGCCTTCCCGGTGAGCCCGGAGGAGGCAGGGCGCATCGTCTGGTTCGACGCACTGATCAACAACGTGGACCGCTCCTGGCGCAACCCCAACCTCCTCGTGCACCGCGGCGAGCTGTGGCTCATCGACCACGGCGCCACGATGATCTGGCACCACAACTGGCCCTCGGCCGACGCCTCCGCGGCCCGCCCCTACGACGCCTCGGACCACGCCCTCGCCCGGTTCGCCCCGGACGTGGCCGCCGCCGCGGCCGCGCTCGCGCCCCGGGTCACGGAGGACCTGCTCGCCGAGGTCGCCGCCGAGATCCCCGACGCCTGGCTGGCCGACGAGCCAGGCTTCGACACCCCGGACGATCTGCGCAGGGCCTACGCGCGGCCGCTGCTCGCCCGGGCGGCCGTCATCGCCGAGCGCATCACCGGCATCGAGGAGGGCAAGTGAGCGAGACCCACATCCACATGGCCGGCCATGTGGTCGAGCGCCACATCACCCGGGCGGGCCAGGGCGGCGACCGGGACGTGTTCGAGTACGCCCTGCTGCGGGTCGTGCCCCGTGTCGAGCGCGGCGAGTGCATCAATGCGGGCGTGGTCGTCTACTGCCGCGCCCAGGGCTACGTCGGCGCCCGCACCCACCTCGACGAGGCCCGGCTGCTCGCGCTCGACCCGGACGCCGACGTGGCCGGGGTGCGGGCCGCGCTCGGCGCGATCGAGCGCCACTGCGCGGGCGGGGAGGAGGCCGGACAGGCCGCCCGCGACGACGCCGGCCGGCGCTTCCGCTGGCTGATCGCGCCCCGTTCCACGGTCGTGCAGCCCGGGCCGGTGCACACGGGACTCACCGCCGATCCGGCGGCCGAAACGAACCGCCTGCTGGACCTCCTGGTGAGGTAATGGATCACACGGGCCCGGTGTCCCGTTGACACCGGGTGCCAGTGCTTCTAGCGTCACGTGTGCTGAAGGTACTAAGCGGTCGCTCACCGCACCACAGATTCTCTCAAGGGCGAGGAGAAGCAGCATGTCCACCACTGAACAGCGGGTCGCGGTCGTCACCGGCGCGGCGCGCGGCATCGGCGCCGCCACCGCCGTACGACTGGCCGCCGAGGGCCGCGCGGTCGCCGTGATCGACCTGGACGAGGCCGCCTGCAAGGACACCGTCGAGAAGATCACCGCGGCCGGCGGCAAGGCCATCGCCGTCGGGGCGGACGTCTCCGACGAGGCCCAGGTCGAGGCGGCCGTCGCCCGGATCGTGGCCGAGCTGGGCGCCCCGACGATCCTGGTCAACAACGCGGGCGTGCTGCGCGACAACCTGCTGTTCAAGATGAGCGTCTCGGACTGGGACACCGTCCTGAGCGTCCACCTGCGCGGCTCGTTCCTGATGACCAAGGCCGTCCAGAAGCACATGGTCGACGCGGGCTTCGGCCGGGTCGTCAACCTGTCCTCCTCCTCGGCCCTCGGCAACCGCGGCCAGGCCAACTACTCCGCCGCCAAGGCGGGCCTGCAGGGCTTCACCAAGACCCTCGCGATCGAGCTGGGCAAGTTCGGCATCACCGCCAACGCCGTCGCCCCCGGCTTCATCGCCACCGAGATGACCAAGGCCACCGCCGACCGCGTCGGCATGGGCTTCGACGACTTCAAGAAGGCCGCCGCCACGCAGATCCCGGTGCAGCGCGTCGGCGAGCCCGAGGACATCGCCAACGCCATCGCCTTCTTCACAGGCGAGGCGGCCGGCTTCGTCTCCGGCCAGGTCCTGTACGTCGCCGGCGGACCGCTGAACTAGGAACTCGGGGACATTGGGGAACACGGACATGACTGAACTTCCGGAGCTGTCCGGCAAGGTCGCACTGGTGACCGGCGCGAGCCGCGGCATCGGCTACGGCGTCGCCGAGGCACTCGTCGCCCGCGGCGACCGCGTCTGCATCACCGGCCGGGGCGAGGACGCCCTGAAGGAGGCCGTCGAGAAGCTCGGCGCCGAGCGCGTCATCGGCGTCGCCGGCAAGGCCCACGACCTCGACCACCAGACCGAGGTCGTCGAGCGCACCATGGCGGCCTTCGGCCGCGTCGACTTCCTGATCAACAACGCCGGCACCAACCCGGTCTTCGGGCCCATCGCCGACCTGGACCTGAACATCGCGCGCAAGGTGTTCGAGACGAACGTGATCTCGGCGCTCGGCTTCGCCCAGAAGACCTGGCACGCCTGGCAGAAGGAGAACGGCGGCGCGATCGTCAACATCGCCTCGATCGCGGGCCTCGCGCCCTCGCCGTTCATCGGCGCCTACGGCGTCAGCAAGGCCGCGATGATCAACCTGACCCAGCAGTTGGCGCACGAGTTCGCGCCCCGGGTCCGGGTCAACGCGATCGCCCCGGCCGTCGTGAAGACCAAGTTCGCCCAGGCCCTGTACGAGGGCCGGGAGGAGGAGGCGGCCGCCGCCTACCCGCTCGCCCGGCTCGGGGTGCCCTCCGACATCGGCGGGGCGGCTGCGTTCCTCACCTCCGAGCAGTCCGACTGGGTCACCGGCCAGACGCTCGTCGTGGACGGAGGCATCTTCCTCAACGCCGGCGTGGGCGCCTGACCACCCTGCTTTCAGGTCGTCTCTTTCGGGCGCCGTTTCCCAGCGGAACGGCGCCCGAAACGCATGACGCGGTCCGCATAGTGGAATGACAACGTCGTCATAGCACAATCGATCAAGAACGCCTGCTCCGGGGTGGTTCAGGGACCCCGACGCTGCGGTATGGTCTGCCGACCCTTGGTATGGCAGATCGAGGAGCGTGCGCGTGTTCAAGCGGAACCGATTCCTGCGGAAAGTCGCGGCGATCGCGTCCATATCCCTGGTGGCCGGCTGCGGTCTGCTGTCCGACGGCGACTCCGGCGGCAAGGGGCCGATCGTCGTGGGCACCACCAGCGCGCCGAGCACGTTGGACCCGGCCGGCGCCTGGGACGGCTCCTGGGAGCTGTTCCGCAACATCTACCAGACGCTCCTCGCCTACCCCAACGGTGCCACCACGCCCCAGCCCGACGCCGCCAAGAGCTGCTCCTTCACCGACTCCGCCAGCCGCACCTACCGCTGCAAGCTGCGCGCGGGCATGAAGTTCGCCGACGGTGACCCGCTCAACGCCAAGGCCGTCCAGTACTCCATCGACCGCATCCGGACCATCAACGCCCCCAGCGGGCCCGCCGGCCTGCTCGGCAGCCTGGACAGGGTGGACGCGGTCGGCGACAGCGAGGTGGTCTTCCACCTCAACCAGTCCGACGCCACCTTCCCGTTCGTGCTGGCCACCCCGGCCATGTCGATCGTCGACCCCGACGACTACCCGGCCAAATCCCTGCGCAAGGACGACCAGGTCTTCGGCTCCGGGCCGTACAAGCTGCAGTCCTACCAGGAGGACAAGGAAGCTGTCCTGGTCCGCAACGACCACTACGAGGGCTTCGCCCAGCGCCAGAACGACGCGGTGACCATCCGCTACTTCCAGGACTCGGCCAGCATGGTCAAGGAACTGCGGGACAAGAAGATCGACGTCACCTACCGCGGCCTGGCCGCCGACGACATTCTCGCCCTGCAGCGGCACGGCAACACGGACCTGCAGCTGGTGGACGGCGCGGGCACGGACATCAGCTACCTGGTGTTCAACCCCAAGGACCCGTGGGCCAAGCAGCCCGCCGTCCGCAAGGCCATCGCCCAGATCGTGGACCGGGGCGCGATCGCGCACAAGGTCTACAAGGACACCGTGGACCCGCTGTACTCCATGGTCCCCAAGGGCCTCACCGGCCACACCACCTCGTTCTTCGACGACTTCGGCGACCCGAGCGTCGCCAAGGCCCGCAAGATCCTCACGGACGCGGGCATCACCAAGCGCATCCCGCTCACCTTCTGGTACACCACCGACCGCTACGGCTCCGAGACGGCCCTGATGTTCCGGGAGCTGAAGCAGGAGCTGGACAGCTCCGGCCTGTTCTCGATCACCCTCAAGAGCCGCCCCTGGAAGACCTATGTGGTCGGCTACCAGAAGGGCGAGTACCCGGTGTTCGGCCGCGGCTGGTTCCCGGACTTCCCCGACGCGGACAACTTCATCGCGCCGTTCGTCGGCGAGAAGAACGCGCTCGGTACGCCGTACCCGTCCAAGGAGATCACCACGGTGCTGCTGCCCCGCTCGCGTGCCCAGAGCGACCGCGCCAAGGTGGTCAAGGACCTGGAGTCGGCCCAGCAGATCCTGGTGAACGACGCCCGGCTGCTCCCGCTGTGGCAGGGCCGGCAGTACGTGGCGGCCAGCGACGACATCTCGGGCGGCGAGCAGGCCCTCGACCCGTCGACGATCATGATGATGTGGGAGCTGCACCGCAAGACCAGTTGGTGAACGGGATCGCGGCACCGGTTGTCAGTGGTCGCCTGTAGGTTCTGAGATCTGCAAGTGACCGCACATCGTGAGGACGTTGACGTGACCGACATCGCCATGCTGCCCGAGTCCTGGCGCGGGGTTCTGGGCGACGAGCTGCAGCAGCCCTACTTCAAGGAGCTGACCGAGTTCGTCGAGGAGGAGCGGGCGAAGGGTCCCGTCTATCCGCCGCGCGAGGAGGTCTTCGCCGCCCTGGACGCGACGCCGTACGAGAAGGTCAAGGTCCTCGTCCTCGGCCAGGACCCCTATCACGGCGAGGGCCAGGGCCACGGCCTGTGCTTCTCCGTCCGCCCGGGCGTGAAGACCCCGCCCTCCCTGAGGAACATCTACAAGGAGATGCAGGAGGAGCTGGGCCTGCCCGTGCCGGACAACGGCTATCTGATGCCGTGGGCCGAGCAGGGCGTGCTGCTGCTGAACGCGGTCCTCACCGTCCGGTCCGGCGAGGCCAACTCGCACAAGGGCAAGGGCTGGGAGAAGTTCACCGACGCCGTCATCCGCGCGGTGGCGTCCAGGCCCGACCCGGCGGTCTTCGTGCTGTGGGGGAACTACGCCCAGAAGAAGCTCCCGCTGATCGACGAGAGCCGGCATGTCGTCGTCAAGGGCGCCCACCCCTCGCCGCTGTCCGCCAAGAAGTTCTTCGGCTCCCGCCCGTTCACGCAGATCAACGAGGCGATCGCCCGCCAGGGCCATGAGGCCGTCGACTGGCGGATCCCCAACCTGGGCTGATCCGGGAGCGTCCCCGGGACGCACGGCCGAATCGGCGGATCGGGTCCGCGCGCCCCCGTGTCGTACGGGGCCGCCTGCCCGGGATTGCCGGTGCGTGCGGCTAGCGTCGGGGCAGACGGCTGACGAGCAAGCCGACGACGGCCCGGAGGACGCGGTGGCGGAGCGACAGGAGCAGGCGGTGCCGGATGCCGTGCTGACGCGGATCGGGCAGGTCGTGATGCTGCATCACGGCGGTGACCGCGAGGAGGCCCGGCGCCGCTTCCTGGAGCTGTGGACCGAGATGGGCGAGGCGGGAGACCCGCTGCACCGCTGCACGCTGGCGCACTACCTGGCCGACACCCAGGACGACCCGGCGGACGAACTGGCCTGGGATCTCAGGGCGTTGTCGGCGGCGGAGGAGCTGGCGGCCGGGAGAGCCGGGGCGGACCCGTCGGCCGTCCACGGCTTCTACCCCTCCCTGCATCTCAATCTCGCCGCCGACTATCTGAAGCTGGGCCGCTCCGAGGCCGCCCGCATCCATCTGACCCGGGCCCGCCGCGCGGCCGGCGCCCTCGCCGACGACGGGTACGGCGCGGGGGTGCGGGCGGCGATCGGCCGCCTGGAGCTGCAGCTGGGGGATCAGGGGGCCGCGGACGGCGACGGGTGGGGACCGCCGCGGCAGCGGCCCACCCCGTAGCGGGCATGCGCTCCGCCCCGTAGCGGGCATGCGCTGCGCGGTCCGGTCAGTGGCCGTACGTCCGCTCGCAGATCATCGCCTCGGGGCTGCCCTTGCGCCAGCCGCCGTACGTCCTGCCGAGGGCGCACACGTCCGAGCCCTTCGCAGCCGGCGGTGACGTGCGCGCGGGCGGTACGTCGGCGCGCGGCCGCCGGGGGCGTTCCGGGGGCGGATGGGAGTGTTGGGGGACTGCGGCGGGCGGGGGCGGCGGGCGGTGCGTGGCCGGTGCGTCCGGCGGCCCCGGAGCCGCCGGAGTCGACTGGTGCGGGGCGGACGGTGCGGTGTGTCCGGGGCGCCGGGACGGGCCGACCATCTCCAGTGCCTCCTGGGCCGGGGCCTGCACCACCCGCGGCCGGGCACTGCCGTCCGGCCGGGGTGCCGTCGGCTTCGAGGCGGCGCTGTCCGGCGGGGGGCCGGAAGCCGGCGGGCGCTGTACCGTCACACAGCCTGCGAGGGCCGAGACGGCCACGGTGACCAGAAGCGCTGCGGTGGTCGTCGTTCGATACACCCGGGCAACTCTGCTGGGTCGGCAGCCGCCTTGGCACCGTACGCCGGAGACCGATGCCCCCGCACGGGTGATCTCGCGCCCCGTAAGGAGGGACTTTAGGTGCCGAAGGTGACGTTCAGTCGCCGGTGGCGCCGTCGATCCGCTCCCGGACGAGGTCGGCGTGGCCGTTGTGCCGGGCGTACTCCTCGATCATGTGGGTGTAGATCCAGCGGAGGCTGAACGGTTCCTCGGTGAACCGGCTGGTGCCCCGGGAGAGGTCGTCGAGTGCGAAGCCGGCCGCGTTGCGCCGGGCGGTCCCGATCTCCGCCTGCCAGGTGCCGTACGCCTCCTCCCAGGTGTCCGACCCGGTGAGGTGGAACTCGCCGTCCCGGTCCTCTTCGGAGGAGTAGATCGGCCCGGGGTCGTCGCCCGTCAGGACCTTGCGGAACCAGCCCCGCTCCACCTCGGCCATGTGCCGCACCAGCCCCATGAGGGACAGCTCGGAGGGCGGCACCGACGCGGTCCGCAGCTGCTCGTCGGTCAGGCCCTCGCACTTCCGGGCCAGCGTCCGGCGGTGGTAGTCCAACCAGCCCTCCAGCATGGCGCGTTCACCGGCGTTCGGGGCGGGCTCTCGGCGTTCGGTCGTCGTCATGTCCGTATCCTCGCAACACCGTGCGCGATGTCACCAGGAGGTTTTCAGGTGCCCAGCATCCCGGTCAGCAGCTCCCGCAGACCCCTGCGCACCTCCTCCAGGCTCGGCACCTCGGCGCTGAAGGAACCGGCCGCGCAGGAGAACATCAGCCCGTCCGCCCAGGCGACCAGCGACAGCACGTGCCGGGCCGGGTCCGGCGAGCCGACGGCGGTGAGCAGCGCCGCGAGCTGCTCCTTGAAGACGGTGCCGGTCGCGTCGTAGAAGGCCCGCAGCTCGGGGCGGCGGGTGGCCTCCAGGGCCAGCTCGTAGCGGGCGATCAGCAGGTCGTGCCCCCGGGTCAGGGAGCGGTGGACCGCGAGGGCCAGTCCCTCGGCCAGCGCATCGACACCGCCGTGCGCGTCGGGCATCTCCGCGGGCGCGAGCACCCGCGCCTCCCGCTCGGCGTGCCGCCGTACCGCGAGTTCCAGCAGCGCCTGCCGCGTGCGCGCCAGATTCGACGTCGAGCCCTGGGGCAGCCCGGCCGCCTCGTCCACCGCCCGGTGGGTCAGGCCGCGCATGCCGCGCTCGGCGAGCAGGGCGAGGGCGGTGTCGGCCACGAGATCGGCACGGGACGTGCCGGGCGTGCCGGGTGCGTTGGGCGTGCCGGGTGTGCCGGGCGTGCGTTCGGGCATGAACCGACCCTACCCGTCGCACTACGGCTGTAGTAATGTCGTCCGCACTACAGATGTAGTCCCGGGGGACTCCAGGAGGAGAGATGGCACAGTCGGCACGCGCGATCGTCATCGGCGGCGGGATCGGAGGCCTGACTGCGGCCGCGGCTCTGCACCAGGCCGGCTGGGACGTCACCGTCCACGAGCGGGCCCCCTCGCTGGAGCCGGTGGGCGCGGCCATCTCGCTCGCCCCGAACGCCCTGCGCGCCCTGGACGTCCTGGGCCTCGGCGACGAGATCCGCGACCTGGCCGCCTGGCAGGGGGACGGGGGCCTGCGCACCCCCGGAGGGCGCTGGCTGTCCCGCTCGAACGCCGAGGCCGCAGTCGCCCGCTTCGGCGGCCCGCTCGTCCTGCTGCCCCGCGCCACCCTCGTCGACCGCCTCGCCGCCCTGCTCCCGCCCGGCGCGATCCGCACGGCGGCCGCCGCGGCCCTCGCCGACCCCGGGGACGCCACCCGACCGGCCCGGGTGATCTGCGGCGCCGAGGAACTGGAGGCCGATCTGGTGGTCGGCGCGGACGGCGTCAACTCCCGCGTCCGCCGCGTGCTGTTCCCCGCCCACCCGGGTCCGGTCTACGCCGGATTCACCACCTGGCGGGTCCAGATCCCGGTGCCCGGTGCGCAGTTCGCCTCGCACGAGACCTGGGGCCGGGGCCGCATCTGGGGCACGCATCCGCTCGAGGACGGCCGGGTCTACGCCTACGCGGCCGCCATGACTCCGGCCGGGGAGCACGCCCCCGACGACGAGAAGGCCGAACTGCTGCGCCGGTTCGGAGACTGGCACGACCCGGTCCCCGCCGTCATCGCCGCCGCCCGCCCCGAGGACGTCCTGCGCCACGACGTCCACCACCTCGCCGAGCCGCTGCCCGCGTACCACGCCGGCCGGGTCGCCCTCCTCGGCGACGCCGCCCACGCCATGCCGCCGACCCTGGGCCAGGGCGGCAACCAGGCGATCGAGGACGCCGTCGTCCTCGCCCTCTCCCACGCTCGGCCGCGCTCGCGCGGAGGGAGTCCCGTCGCCGACGACCTCGCGGCCTACACCGCCGCCCGGCTTCCCCGGACGACCGCGATCGCCCGCCGGGCCGTCAGGGTGGCCCGCCTCAACATGGCCGGCAGCCGCACCGCCGTCGCCGTGCGCAACACCGCGGTCGCCGTGCTGTCCAAGGCCGGACCCGCGCTGTTCCTGCGGAGCTTCGACGGCATCGCCGACTGGCAGCCCCCGTATGCTTCCGGGAAGGCACCCGCAGAGAACCGGTAGGGGAGAGCACGTGAAGGTCGGCTGCATCGGACTCGGGGACATCGCGCAGAAGGCGTACCTGCCGGTCCTGGGTACGCAGCCGGAGGTCGAGCTCCACCTCCAGACCCGCACTCCCGAGACCCTCGCCCGGGTCGCGGACACGCTCCACCTGCCGGCGGAGCGGCGGCACACGAGCCTGGAATCCCTGCTCGACGCGGGACTCGACGCGGCCTTCGTGCACGCGCCCACCGCCGCCCACCCGGAGATCGTCACCCGGCTGCTCGAAGCGGGCGTCCCCACGTACGTCGACAAGCCGCTCGCCTACCGGCTCCCCGACTCCGAACGCCTCGTGGACCTCGCCGAGCGGCGCGACGTCTCGCTCTTCGTCGGCTTCAACCGGCGCTACGCCCCCTCGTACACGCAGTGCCTGGACCATCCGCGCGAGCTGATCCTCATGCAGAAGAACCGGATCGGGCTGCCCGAGGAGCCGCGCTCGATGATCCTCGACGACTTCATCCACGTCGTCGACACCCTGCGGTTCCTGGTGCCGGGCCCGGTCGAGGACGTGACCGTGCGCGCCCGCAGCGAGGGCGGGCTGCTCCATCACGTCGTGCTCCAGCTCGCCGGGGACGGCTTCACCGCGCTCGGCGTGATGAACCGGCTCAGCGGCTCGGCGGAGGAGATCCTGGAGGTCTCCGGTCAGGACACCAAGCGTCAGGTGCTCAATCTGTCCGAGGTGATCGACCACAAGGGGCAGCCGACGCTGCGCCGGCGCGGCGACTGGGTGCCGGTGGCCCGGCAGCGCGGCATCGAGCAGGCGGTCCTCGCCTTCCTCGGCGCCGTGCGCGCGGGCAAGGTGCTCAGCGCCCGGGACGCACTGGCGACCCATGAACTGTGCGAGCGGGTGGTACGAGGGGTTGCGTCCGGCGCGGCCTGATCGCCCGCACGCCCTCGGTCACCCCGAGCGCGGCCAGCACCAGCAGGGCGCCGTGCACCGGCCAGTCGCCGTAGCGGACGTACGGGGTGATGCCGTGCGCCAGCGGCACGTCGTACACGTGGGCGGTGCTCGCGCCGGTGCCCAGCCACGGGCCGAGGCGCTGCCCGCCCGGGCCGTAGACGGCGGAGACGCCGGTCAGGGTCGCGTGCACCATCGGGCGGCCGGTCTCGGCGGCGCGCAGCGCGGCCAGCGAGGCGTGCTGCTCCGGGGCCCAGCTGTGCTGGAACGTCGAGGTGGAGGACTGGCCCAGCAGCACGTCCGCGCCGTCCGCGGCGAGATGGCGGCTCATGTCGGGGAACGCGGTCTCGAAGCACACCAGCGGGCCGACGCGCAGCCCGTGCCCGACGTTCATCACGACCTGCCCCGTGCCGCGCCGCCGGTCCTCGCCGGCCGCCTTGCCGACCGAGGTGGCCCAGCCCAGCAGGGAGCGGGCCGGGATGTACTCGCCGAAGGGGATGAGCCGCATCTTGTCGTAGCGCTCGCCGGTCGGGCCGTTCGGCCCGATGAGCACCGAACTCTTGTAGATGCCCGGCCGGTCGGAGCGGTGGGCGTCCACGTTGACCAGCACGTCGGCACCGGTCTGCCGGGACAGTGCGGCGACCCGGCGGGCCAGGTCGGGCCGGTCGTTCAGGTCGAAGCCGACGCTGGACTCGCCCCACACGACCAGGTCGACGTCCTGCCCGGCGAGCTGTCGGGTCAGCTGTTCCTCGCGGTCGAACCGCCTGTCGGGGCTGTCGTGCCCGTCCACGATGCCCGGCTGGACGACGGCGATCCGTGCCCGGCCGTCGACGTCCGGGCGGGGCGCCCACGCCCAGGCCGCCGAGGTCGCCGCGGCCGTGGCGAGCAGCGAGGCCAGGGCCGGCACCCGGGCCTCGCGCACGGATATCAGCACCGCGGCGGCCACGTTGACGGCCACCACCAGGAAGCTGAGCAGCCACACCCCGCCCACCGACGCCAGCCGCAGCGCCGGGACGACCTGCCACTGGCTGGATCCGAGCATGCCCCAGGGGCCGCCGAGGCCCTGCCAGGAGCGGACCAGTTCCACCGCCAGCCACGCCGAGGGCAGCACCAGCAGCGCGGCCACGCCCCGCCCCGGCGAGGGCACTCCGCCCAGGAACCGGCGGGCCAGCCAGCCCCAGGGCGCCCAGAGCAGGCCCAGCAGCCCGGCTATCAGGAAGATGAACACATGCAGGCTGGGGAGCAGCCAGTGGTGCACCGCCACGATGAACCCGAAGCCGCCGCACCAGCCGTCGTACGCGGCCCTACGACCGGTCGGCGCCGAACGGGCCAGCAGGATCCACGGCACCAGCGCGACATAGGCGAACCACCACAGCGAGGGCGCCGGGAACGCGAGCACGGGCAGGGCGCCCGCAACGGCGACGACGCAGGAGCGCCGCCAGGTCGAGGTCAGCCAGCGGTCGATCATCCTCATACGGAGTCTCCCTACCCGGGGCTGACTCCAGTGTGCGCGCCGGAAGCGATCTCCGACAGAGGGCATCGGGCTGCCCCGCCGGGTCAGTCGGGCACGGCCGCCGGGCTGCGATCGGGCATCCGCCGCCACTTCTCGTGCACGACGACCGCGCGCAACCGCCAGCCCTCCGGCGTGCGCAGCAGCCCGAAGTCGTACCGGCCGCCGCACACCAGGTCCGGGGCACCGCGGTCGCCGGCGCCCGCGAACCGCATCGGGTTGATGTAGTCGGCCCGCACCCGGGCGGTGTCCCCGGCGTCGTGCTCCAGGGTCCCGAAACGCAGCCGTCGGTTGACGATCAGATGCTGCCGCATCGCGAACAACTCCATGCTCTCGGCGAGCCACCCGGCCACCCGGCCGGCGTCGCCCTCGATGCCGCCGGCGGAACGGTAGTCGGCCCGCCCGTCCGCCGTGAACAGCCCCCTGTACGCCGTCCAGTCACCGTCGTCCACCGCCCCGGCGTACTCGGTGACCAGCTCGTCCACGGCCAGCCGGTCCATTACGGTCGCGAGCTCCACACGCTGCGTCATCGGCACAGTGTTGGACACCGGGGGCCGGGTGCCAAGAGGCACGCCGGATATTCGGTGATGCGCGAGGTGCCGGGCTGCCGAACCCCCCGTGAACGATCAACCAGTCGGATCCGCGCGTGCCATCGAGCCGAGGTTCCGTGTCCGGGCCCGCCACAGCGAGTCCGAAGCCGTGCACGCCTCGAACAGCTCACCGGAGGCCTCGTAAGCCCGCCCAACGCGTGAGGTACGTGATCAGTTCTTGTTCAGCGTTCGCGACACTCCGGCGAGCACGGCCGTCGTCAACAGCCATCCGGCCGCGATGAATGCGTAGGCCAGCCATGCTGTCGTTCCTGTCCAGTACCAAGCGCTGCGCTGACCGAGCCCACCGACCGGGATCAAGAGGTCGAGGGTGTAGACGAAGGCGTGGAACGGGGGTGTCTGACCGGGCTGAGTCGGTCGCGGTGTACTTGCGCTGAAGACCACGGTCCCGACCACGGCCAGCGCCGCAAGCCACACGCCGGCAAGCCACGGCCGGTATCCGTAACCGACAGTGGCGTCCAGGACGTGACCCCACATGCGGGCCGGGCCGCTCAGAGTCCTCCTGCGGTGGCGTTGCCTGGCAAGCAGCACTCGCCGGGCATCGTCGTCATGGCCGATCTGCCGATACCAGGTCGCCAGTTGCTCGTACGGCTGCGAGGCGTATCCACGATCCCGGCATATCCAGGCCACCCTGTCTTTGACGGAGTTCTGCCGAGAGTCGTCCTCTTCGGTCAGGGCACCGTAGGTGAACCCTTGCAACCGCACAGTCCCCGGCCAGGCCCCCAGACGGTCGCGGACGGTCACGACCTGGGCTCCGCGCAGGTCGATCAAGCCCGACGGCGAGTCGGCCGGGGTGAAGACGAAGACCCCGGCACGCATCCGCGTGCAGTCCAGCGTGGTACCGACGGAGTCAAGGTGGGCACCGTCGAAGGTCAGTTGGTCCGATACCTGCGTGCCGCGCAGACTTATCGCCCCATGAACAGTGAATCCCTGCGACAACGCCAACGTCGTCACAACAGCGTTGTCAGCGATGAGTGCGACGGCGCCAGGACGGCCAACCCGCGCTCCTTCCATGTGGAGTCCACCGGACAGCTGCGCGCCGAGGAGCCGCATCCCCCCGTCCACAGTGGCTCCCCGGCAGAAGAGTCCCCCCTCCACGAAGAGCCCGCCGGCGAACAGAGCCCAGTCATCGGGGTGGGCAAGGGTGGCTCCGCTGAGAACCAGCTCGCCGGCTACCCGAGCGTTCAGGAGCGACAACCTGCCGCGCACAACGGTGCCCCGCAGTGAGACCCGGCCCTCGACACGAGCTGTGGTCAGGTCGACCCCGGGGATATGGCTCCCGTCCATCGAAATCGATCGGGTCGCGGCCCCGTGGAGACTCACGCCGTGCTCGAACCAGCACTCCGTGAACCACAGCCCATGCCCGATCTCGAGGTCGCCGAGATCAAGAGCTCCACTGATACGTGCCCCCCTGAGCCGCAAAGCCGGCGAAGTACCCGGTTGCCCAGGACGTGCACCGCGCAGGAGAGCGGCCACGACCGTGGCGCGGATCGTCCGGTCGGCACCCCAGCCTTCCCCGCCTTCGGGGTCGTCCTCCGATGCACCCGCTCGGAAGTCCAAAAGACGACCAGTGGGGTAGGCGTCCCACAACTGCCGCTCTGCCGTGCTCAGTTCCTCATACGAATGCACTGGGGAAGATTAACGGCTGTACGACGAACGCCAGGCCGGTGCTGTCGCGGCCCCAGTCGGCAGGTCGTCCGCGGCAACCCAGGGCTCCGACTGCAGAGCATCCGGATCGACGGATCGACGGATCGACGGGGAGACCGCGGTCTGGTGCCAAGCGTGCTGACTCACGTGCGGACGATCTACTCCACTTCCACGCCGTAGTCCATGACGAGTTCTTCCAGGCCGCCCGTGTAGCCCCTGCCGCCGAGGACGAAGTCCCAGTCGCCGTTGGACCTTCGGCGGAAGGAGCCGAGCACCAAGGCGGTCTCGCGGGGCCGGCCGTCGGAGACGTCGAGTCGTCCCAGTTCGGTCATCCCCGGGTCGAGAAGCCGGATACACGCGTCCGTGAAGCCGGAGAGGTCCGCGTCGGGGTCGGTCTCCGGGTCCGTGGCGGCCACGAGCACGAACCGGTCGGCAGCCTCTGGCAGCTCGTCGAAGGCCACACATATCGCGGCCTTGTCGGGCGCGGTCGGAGGAAGAACCCGCACGCTGCCGTCGGGCGTCCGGTGGTTGTTGAAGAAGACGAAGTGATCGTCGCTGAGGACGCGGTTGCCCCGGCAGACGAGAGCGCACACGTCCAACGCGACGCTTCCGGTCCATGACATGCCCAGAATGTTGTAGTCGGCGGGCAGCCGGGTGTCCGGACCCGACGGTGCCGTGTGCGCCGCGGTGGGGCGGCCGCCGTCGCCCAGTCGCCCACGCAGCCCATGGCGATGCAGAAGGTCGACGAGCTCCGCTCCCGAGATCAGTTCCAGGGGCTTGCCGTTGGCGAAGGTGCGTGAGCCGGAGCCGAACCCTGACGTCGTCACGAGGACGCCCTTGTTGGCGCCGGCGTCCTGCACCGTCCCGTACAGGTCGCGCACAGCGGTGGGCGGCACCGTGTTGCGGTAGCGCTTCACCTGCACGACGATCTTGCCGCCACGAATCGGTGCCGGGTCCAGTGCGTCGACGTCCACACCGCCGTCGTTGGAGCGCTGGGTGGTCACTGCCTGCATCCCCATGGCCCGGAAGAGGTCGGCCACGAGGTTCTCGAACGCGATCGGATCCATGGCGTACAGGTCCGGCTCGTCGTCGCTGCCGTGAGCGACGACGCGGTTGCCGACGTCGTGTGGCCGGCGGCTCGGTCGCACGGGGGCGAGCTGGTCCGGCCGTGCCGAAAGCTGCCCCCGGAGTCCGTCGGTCAGGCAGGTGACGGGGTCCACCTGCGCCAGGTGAAGATCACGGAACGTCGACCGCGAAGCCATGACGGTCGTGAGGAAGAGGTGGCCGCGTCGGCCGGTCGTGGGGTCGTGTTCATCCACGAACCCGTTGAAGGTCACGGACTCGAGTGCGCCCGCGTCGTCCGCGGCGAAGAGTTCGTGCACGACGAGCAGCACGGACTGCGCGATGACCTCTCTGTACAAGGCCCGACGCCGGCCCACCGGGCGAGGGGATTCCCTGTCCTGGTCGAGGGAGGACACGTACCGCACGGACTTCGCTTCGGGGACCACGCCGTACCCGGGGAGTTCCCAGTCGAGGACCAGCTGCCGCGCTGCCGGGTCGTACGCGGCAGAGATCTGCCGAGGGAAGTTCTCGGGCCATGCGGTCGACGAGTAGAGAGCGGCGGAGAAGTACTCGACCACCGATTCCGGGTCTCCGCGCCGGACTCCCTCGATGACCTCGCGTATGCCGGTGTTGTGCCGGCGAACCTCCGCCAGCCGGGCACCGGCCCACCGCTCGTACTCCCTCTGCGCAGCAGCGAGCTGCTGTCGGCGCTGGGCCTCCGCCGCCTGTGCGGCCTGCCGGTCCCGCTCGAGACGCGCCCGCGCTTCGGCCTCGGCCTGCGCGCGGCGGCTCGCGGTCCAGCCACCCTGCGCCCGGTACAGATCCGGGTTCGGCATGGGCACGGGGTGGGCCAATGCTCCTGGTGAAAAGGGCTGGACCTCCTCGGTCCGCATCAGCGCGGCCGCCCTGAAGGCCGGTGCCTGGCTGCCGGCACTGAGAAGGCCCTGGAGGGCCGCCACCTCGGCGTCCAGTTCCTCCGTACGACGCTGCGCCTCCGCCTGACGGTATTCGCGGTGGCTCTGGGCGGCTCGGCGCTGGAAGGCCCGCGCCTGCTGCTCCTCTTGTCTCCGCCGTCTGGCCTCGGCCTCCAGCCGGCGCTGCTGCTCGCGTTGCATCTCGGCCCAGACACCGACAAGACCAGTAGAGCGACGACTCATGTGCTGCAGGCCCTCCCCCGGACATGGGCAGCCGAAAGGCGCTTTGGTTGTCCCCGCAACCAGCTGTGACGAGACGACTCTATCCAGCAATGGCCGCCTCGCACATCCACTCGGCAAAGGCAGCCTGCTTGGACCATCCCCGCAGGTCAGCGCGATCGAAAGGTGGCTGTCCCGTCCCGCACGACATTGCCTCCGACCCACCGGTCGTCGCCGCGGGCATGCCTGACGTGAGGGAGGGCGGGATCGGTGTGAGACTGGGCACGGAAGGGGTGATCGCCGTGTCGGACCCACCACGCGCGTCCTCCGGTCCCGACACCGCCGTCGACGAGAATCGGCTGGAAGAGCTGGTCATCGAGGCGCAGACCGCCCTGCCGTTCGAACTGCCCGCCCTGGCGAACCGGTGCGCCTCGTCCCTCGGCCTGGACACCGCGCTGATCTACCTCGTCGACCTGCAACAGCGGCTGCTCATCCCACTCGACGAGGCCATGGAACCGCTGCCGGTGGACCACTCGTCGGCCGGCTGGGCGTACCGCACGGTCTCCCCGCGGGTGGCCGAGGCCGACGACGGCCTGATCCTCTGGATGCCGCTGGTCGACGGTGCGGAGCGGCTGGGCGTGCTGGCGTTGCGGACCAGCTTCCTCGACGGGGTGCGGATGCGCCGCAGCCGGATGCTGGCCCATCTGTTCGCCATGCTGATCACCTCCAAGCGCGCCTACAGCGACTGGCTCGCCGCCCGCACCCGCACTGCGACCATGCAGCTGCCCGCCGAGATGCTGCGGGCCTTCCTGCCACCCCACACCGTCGGCAGCAGCAGATGCGTGTCGACCGCGGTCCTGGAACCGGCGTACGACATCGCCGGTGACGCCTTCGACCACTCGGTGGTCAAGAACCTGCTGCACACCATGATCCTCGACGGCATGGGTCACGATTTGACCGCCGGACTGACCACGTCGGTCGCCATGGCGGCGGCGCGCAACGCCCGCCGCAGCGGTGGCGACCCGGCCGACGTCATCGGCTCCGTCGACCAGGCGCTCGCCCAGTGGCTGCCCGACCACTTCTGCACCGGCGTGCTGTGCCGGCTCGACGCCGAGACCGGGGTGCTGCGCTGGGTCAATTGCGGTCACCCCCCACCGCTGCTGATCCGTGCCGAGCGGGTGCTCGCCCAGGCGCTGGACAGCCCCCCACAGCCGCCGATCGGGCTGGCCGGTTTACTCGCCCCGGCAACCCGGCAGATCCACGAGACGACCCTGGAACCGGGCGACTGCGTCCTGCTCTACACCGACGGTGTCGTGGAGGCTCGCGACGCGGACGGTGCGGAGTTCGGCCTCGACCGGTTCACCGACTTCATCATCCGCTCCTCCGCCGCCGGACAGCGCCCGGCCGAGGTGCTGCGGCTGCTCATCCACGCCATCCTCGACTACCAGCGCAACCAGCTGCGGGACGACGTGACCATCCTGCTCTTCGAATGGCGCCCGCAGCACCGGTGACGCGGTATCGCCAACACCGTCGAGGAAGACGGCGAGGCGTCCTCGTCCCGACCGGAGCGCGGCTTGACGTGGGTGGTCAAGCCAGTCCGGAGAGGGCGACGTACTCGTGTACCGACCGGCCGATGCGCTCGGGTACCGGCACCACCTCCCAGGCGTGCTCGGTGTCGCCTTAGCGCCCGTCGACCCGGCCCCGGTCGGCCGTCTTCCGCGCGGCGAAGATCCGACTGCCGACACAGGTCAGGCGAATGTGAACCGTCGTGCCAAGCGTGGGGCAGTGGTGAAGACGGTCGGCGGTACGGCGAAGCCACTCAGGTGGGCCGTCTTCTGCCGGCGTCGGCGCGGGACGCCTGCGTCGTCCAGCCTGTGGAGGACGAGGTGCTCGCACACCTGCGGGGGTGGTGGACCCATGGTCGGGCATCGGGGTGCGCAAGGCGCTGTCGCCCCTGACGGCCATGAGGCGGATCATACGGCGATCACACATGTCGGTCGGCTAAGGTCGCCGGATGCTCGATGCCAACCGCTCTGGCACCGCCACGGCCCCTCCCCGGGTCGCCGCCACGGAGCTGACCGCCCCCGCGGCCGTACGGATTCCGTCCCCGCCTCGCGCAGGCCTCGCCGCTCGCTGCAGGCGCGCGGTGCTGTCGCCGTACGCCCGGCTCTCGCTGTTGCTCGCGCTTCTCGCGGGCGCGGCGACCTGTGTGCTGCTCTTCGAGCCGCAGCGGCTGCTGACGCACGGCTGGCCGCCGCAGCTCGGCGGGGCCGCGGCGGCGGTCGTGTTCGCTGTGGCGTACGGGCTGTGCACGGTGGCGTTCGTGCCGCGCCCGCTGCTGAACCTGGCGGCCGGCGCGCTGTTCGGCTCCCAGCTGGGGCTGGGGACGGCACTGGCGGGCACGGTGATCGGGGCCGCGGTGGCCTTCGGTCTCGGCCGGGTGCTCGGGCAGGACGCGTTGCGCCCGCTGCTGCGCGGGCGCTGGCTGAAGGCGGCCGACGGGCAGCTGAGCCGGCACGGGTTCCGTTCGATGCTGGTGGCCCGGCTCTTCCCGGGGGTGCCGTTCTGGGCGGCGAACTACTGCGCCGCCGTCTCCCGCATGGGCTGGCTGCCGTTCCTGCTGGCCACGGCGGTCGGCTCCATCCCGAACACGGCCGCCTACGCGGTCGCCGGCGCCCGTGCCTCGGCGCCGACCTCGCCCGCCTTCCTGATCGCGATGGCCGTCATCGCCGTACCCGCGCTGGCGGGCACGGTGGTGGCCTGGCGCAAGCGGCACCACCTGCGCGCCCGGTGACCGGCCCATCGGCCTGACCGGTCCCACCGGCCTGGCTGGCCTGACGGGCCCGATCGGTCTGACCGGTCCCATCGGTCTGACCGGCTTGATCAGCCCGATCAGCCCGATCAGCCCGATCAGCCCGATCGGGCGGTGATCCGTCAGACGCCCTCGAGGATCATCGCGTTGGCGAGCCCGCCCGCCTCGCACATGGTCTGCAGGGCGTAGCGGGCGCCGCGCTCGCGCATCGCGTGGACGAGGGTGGTGGTCAGGCGGGTGCCGCTGGCGCCCAGCGGGTGGCCGAGGGCGATGGCGCCGCCGTGCACGTTGACCTTGGAGAGATCGGCGCCGGTCTCCTGCTGCCAGGCGAGGACCACGCTGGAGAAGGCCTCGTTGATCTCGAACAGATCGATGTCGTCGAGGGCCAGTCCCGCCCGGCGCAGGACCTTCTCCGTCGCCGGGATCACGCCGGTGAGCATCAGCAGCGGGTCGGAGCCGGTGACGGCGAAGCTGTGCAGGCGGGCGAGCGGGCG
The DNA here is from genome assembly GCF_040642095.1 of Streptomyces sp. NPDC020362. NCBI lineage: Bacteria > Bacillati > Actinomycetota > Actinomycetes > Kitasatosporales > Streptomycetaceae > Streptomyces > Streptomyces sp. NPDC020362. Next base: position 12,794 of record NZ_JBFAET010000024.1, on the reverse strand, counting down.
CAGGCCGAGCCGGGCCGCGGTCTCGCTGGAAGTGATCAGCACGGCGGAGGCGCCGTCGTTGATCGGGCTGGCGTTGCCCGCGGTGATGTTCCACTCGATCTGCGGGAAGCGCTCGGCGAAGGCGGGGTCGTAGTAGGCGGGCTTGAGGCCGGCGAGGATCTCTGGGGTGCTGCCGGGCCGTACGCACTCGTCGCGTGCGACGCCGTCCAGCGGTGCGACCTCGGCGTCGAAGAGGCCCGCCTGCCAGGCGGCGGCGGCCTTGTGGTGCGAGGAGACGGCGAACTCGTCCATCCCCGCCCGGGTGAGGGACCACTTGGCGGCGATGAGTTCCGCGCTGATGCCCTGGGGAGTCAGGCCGTCCGGGTAGCGCTCGGCGACTCCCGGGCCGAACGGGTCCTTCCCGGCGGGCACGTTGGACCACATCGGCACCCGGCTCATCGACTCCACCCCGCAGGCGACGACCAGGTCGTACGCGCCCGAGATCACGCCCTGCGCGGCGAAGTGCACGGCCTGCTGGGAGGAGCCGCACTGGCGGTCCACCGTGGTCGCCGGGACCGTCTCGGGCAGGCCGGCCGCGAGAACGGCGTAGCGGGTGGTGTTCATGGCCTGCTCGCCGACCTGGTCGACGGTGCCGCCGATGACGTCGTCGATCAGCTCCGGGTCGACGCCCGAGCGCTCGACCAGGGTGCGCAGGGTGTGGGCGAGGAGCTGTACAGGGTGGACGTGGGCGAGGGAGCCGTTCGGCTTGCCCTTGCCGATGGGGGTGCGTACGGCTTCGACGATGACTGCGTCGCGCATGGTGCGGGCCTCCTTGGCCGCCTGGCTACCCGCGCACAGGAAGAGAGAAGTACGCAGCGAGCGGGAGCTACCAGTGAGTAGGAATTCCAAACCCACGATAACTCGGCGAGTTGGAAAATCAAACCTACTCTGGTCTCCGCCCGCACCGATCCTCGGTCCGGCCCTCGGTCCGCCCCTGGTTCCGGCCCTCGATCCGGCCCGCGATGCGCCCCACGATCCGACCCTCAACGTGCCCTCGACCCGGCCCCTAAACTGGCCGTCATGGCCGCCACGAAAGACCCGCGCCCCTGCTCCATCGCCGACGCCCTCGCCCTGGTCGGCGAGAAGTACTCCCTGCTCGTCCTGCGGGAGGTGTGCCTGGGAAACGGCCGCTTCGACCAGCTGGTGCGCAACATCGGCGCCCCGCGTGACGTCCTGGCCACCCGGCTGCGCCGGCTCGTGGACGCCGGGATCCTCGCCAAGCACGTCTACAGCGAACGCCCGCAGCGCTTCGAGTACCGGCCTACACCGGCGGGGCTGGAGCTGGAGCCGGTCCTGATGACCCTCAAGGACTGGGGCGACCGCCACCTCCGCAAGGGCGCCGACCTCCCCATGGTCATCGAGCACAGCTGCGGCAACGAACTGGTCCCGCAGGTCACCTGCCGGGCCTGCGGCGAGCCCGTCCGCCACGAGGACCTGACGGCCCACCCGCAGGCCCCGGGCTGGACGGTCGCGGGCCCGACGGCCGCATAGCCTCCGTCCGGAGGGTCCGGGTCCGCCGAGGGCCTTTCTTCTGGACCTTGTGGATCTTGCCCGGGAAAGTCGGCCTGATCCCGAAGAAAGGCCCCGGCCCGAACTCTGCCGGTACCGGGCGGCTCCGGGTCAGGGCGTTCGTCCCGGCTCGGGCCGCTCCATGGCGACGGGGCGGCCGAAGTCGCCCGGGGCGGGTGCGGGCGCGGGCAGGGGGCGGGCACCTTCGGGGCGCAGACCGTGCAGGTAGACGGCCACGTGCCGGTGGGCGAGGGCCGCGCTCACGTCGTCCGGCAGATGGGGCATGGGGCGGCAGGCCATCGCGGCTGCAGTGATCAGGTCCTCGGCCGTGACGTCGTCCCGCACGATGCCGGCCGACCGGGCGTTCGCGAGGATGTCCGCCACTGTGTCGCGGATGGCGAGCTGGAGTTCCTGGACCCGGGGGTCGCGCACCACGGGACCGCCGATCAGCGGGAGCACGAGGCGCTCGCGCTGATCGAGCACCCTCCGGAAGAGCCGCTCCAGCGCGGCGGCCGGATCGGCCGCTTCTGCGCGGGCCGCTTCCACCGCGGCCAGACAGATCTCGAAGCCGTCGACGATGACCTGCCGGATCAGCGCGTCGCGGTCGGGGAACCGGCGGTACAGGGTGCCGGCGCCCACTCCGGCACGGCGTGCGACGTCGTCGAGGGCGACCGCGGTGCCCCGCTCCCGGAAGAGCTCGCGGGCGGCGGCGAGGATCCTCTCGCGGTTGCGCAGGGCGTCGGCCCGCAGGGGCGGCTCACTGGTCACCCGACGATCGTAGACGGGAACCTGCGGGCATTAACCGGAGAATTTTCTCCACTTGAGGCGTAGGGTGGGAGCCGCGAATCGGCACCATGCGGCCGACGAGAGGGGAATCACCCATGTCCGCAGACCGCTTCATCCTGCTCCAGCCCGGAGAGTCCCGGCAGACCCGCGTTCCGCTGCCGCCCGGCTTCGGCGTCAAGGTCGCCACCGACGACAGCGAGGGCCGGCTGGCCGTCCTGGAGAACAGCCTCGACGTCGACATCCCGCCCCATGTGCACGAGCTGATGGACGAGTTCGTCTACGTACTGGAGGGCGAGATGGAGATCGACTTCCAGGGCAGGACGCACCGCTTGACGCCGGGCATGTGCGCGCTCCTGCCCCACGGCATCCCGCACGCCATGCGCAACGCCTCCCAACCCCCGGCCCGCGCGCTCCAGATCTCCACACCGGGAGGCTGGGACCAGTTCATGGAGGACCTCTTCGCCGCCGGCCCCGCCGTCCGAACCGCCGGGGGCGCCATGGACCTGGAGAAGGTGAACGTCATCGGCGAGCGGTACGGCATGCGTTACACCGAGGGCACGATGACTCTCGACTAGGCAGTTCTGTTCGGATGGGGCGTTCGTCGGCCCGGACGTGTGATCAACAGACGTGCAGTGGGCGCGGATCGAGCCGTTGCTCCCGGACCGGACACCGAAGCGGGGTGGTCGTCGGCGGGATCACCGTGAGGTGATCGAGGCGATCGCCTCCAAGTTCCAGACCGGAACGCAGTGGGTGCACCTGAACCGGCCGACCACGCCGTCGGCCGGTCCCGCGGCGGACTGGCCACGAGGATCCACCTCGCTGCCGATGCCCCTAGGCGCGCGTCGCTTCCGTGCCCTGGCGGGCCAGTGCCAGCACGCTCAGGCCGAACATCATGACGCCCAGGGGGACATGGAGCGACGGGACGGCCGCGATGCCGAGCACGACCTGGACCGAGGCCAGGGCGAGAAACCCGGACGCGTGGAGGACGGGCCGCGGCGAGCCGCCCCCAGGCCGCCACGCCAGCACCGCGGCGAGCACGTACAGCATCGACGCGCCGTACATCACCCGCGCCCCGACGCCGTGCACCACCTCGCCGTGCGACGAGGTCAGCAGCAGTCCGGCGGTGACCGCCTGGAAGAAGATGGCCAGGGTCTGCAGGGCGATCGTCACCCGCAGGAACGTGAAGCTGTGCTGTGCCGTCGTCGTCCGAATGGCCATGACGCGGTCCCCTCTCCTGCCCGGAGGCAGTAGATCGATAAGGTCTCACCCGTCCGACGACGTGGGCCCGCGAAATGTCAGGCGAGGCCGCGAACGCGGGCGCCAGGGGACCAAGGGGGAGCGGTCGTGAGCACGGGGACACCCGAGTCGGGCGCGGGCGAGCGGCGCCAACTGATCAATGTCGCCTATCGGTTGCTCGGTTCGCTGACGGAGGCCGAGGACGCCGTGCAGGAGGCCTACGCGCGCTTCTACGCGCTGCCACCGCGCCAGCAGGAGGCCATCGCGTCCCCCGGCGCGTGGCTCACGACGGTGGCCGGCCGTATCTGCCTGGACCTGCTCGGCTCGGCGCGGGCCCGGCGCGAGCGCTACGTCGGCGCGTGGCTGCCCGAGCCGATGCCCGACCGCACGGAGTGGGCCGACCTGCGCGCCGCCGACCCCGCCGACCAGATCACCCTGGACGAGTCGGTGACCATGGCCTTCCTCGTCGTTCTTGAGTCGATGACGCCCGCCGAGCGGGTGGCGTTCGTCCTGCACGACGTCTTCCGGTACCCCTTCGCCGAGATCGCCGGCATCGTCGGCCGGACCCCGGCGGCCTGCCGGCAACTGGCGTCCTCGGCCCGACGGCGGGTGGGCGCCGCGCAGGTCCCGGTGGCCCCGGCGACGGCCGGGCAGGCCGATGTGGTGCGGCACGTCAAGGAGGCGTGGGAGGCCAAGGACATCACGGCCCTCGTCGGCCTCCTCGACCCCGACGCCGTGATGACCGCCGACGGCGGCGGCCTGGTCGGCACCGTCCTGCGCCCGGTCGAGGGCGGCGCGCGCATCGCCCAGTACCTGGTCCACATCGCCGACAAGGCTCCGGGGCTGACGCTCCTGGAGCGTTCGGTCAACGGCATGCCCGGCCTCGTCGCCCAGCACGCCGACGTCACCGTGACGGTGGCCGCGTTCGGCGTCACCGGCGGCCGCGTCACCCGCATCTGGGCGGTCCGCAACCCGGAAAAGCTCCGTCCGTGGGCGCGGGACGACTAGCGCCTGTCCGGGGGATCGTCCTTCATGAGCGCGGAGTCGCCATGAGCGTGGAGTCGCCACGGATTCGGAGTCGCCATGGAATCGAGGGCATTGACTTCGCGCCGGACGGATCCCGCCGCCCCACGTGAAGCGGAGTGGGGCACGGGCGGGTTCAGCACTCCTCCGGGGACCGCAGCGGGCGCGGTGTGACGGGTGCAGAAGGTGCTTTCTCCTGCGCTGTAGCGCAGGCGCCGCACAGGGGCCGGTCAACACCCGGTGCCGGGGCGGGTGTCCGGCCCCTGCGCCCGGCCGGTCACCGGAGCCCGATACGCTGCACTCGTCACATGATCACCACGTATCCCATCAGCACTTGGACGCCGTACCTTCATGTCTTGGTTTGAATCGCTCGTCCTCGGACTCGTCCAGGGGCTGACCGAGTTCCTCCCCGTCTCCTCCAGCGCCCATCTGCGGCTGACCGCCGCCTTCTCGGGCTGGAAGGACCCCGGGGCGGCCTTCACCGCGATCACCCAGATCGGCACGGAGACGGCGGTGCTCATCTACTTCCGCAGGGACATCGGGCGGATCCTGACGGCCTGGTTCCGGTCCCTGTCCGACAAGGCGATGCGGCAGGACCGCGACGCCCGGATGGGCTGGCTGGTGATCGTCGGCTCGGTCCCGATCGGTGTGCTCGGTGTGACGCTCAAGGACCAGATCGAGGGGCCGTTCCGCGATCTGCGGATCACCGCCACGATGCTCGTCGTCGTCGGCCTGGTGATCGGCGTCGCGGACCGGCTCGCGGCCCGGGACGAGACCGGCGGCAGGCACCGCGCGCCCAAGCAGCGCAAGACACTCCAGAACCTCAGCGTGAAGGACGGCCTGATCTACGGCCTGTGCCAGGCCTGCGCCCTCGTCCCGGGCGTCTCGCGCTCCGGCGCCACCATCAGCGGCGGCCTGTTCATGGGCTACAAGCGGGAGGCCGCGGCCCGTTACTCGTTCCTGCTGGCCATTCCGGCGGTGCTGGCGTCCGGCGTGTTCGAGGTGAAGGACTCGGTGGGCAACGGCGACGTGGACTGGGGCCCGACCCTGTTCGCGACCGCGATCGCGTTCGCCTCGGGATACGCGGTGATCGCCTGGTTCATGAAGTGGATCTCCAACAAGAGCTTCATGCCGTTCGTCTGGTACCGCGTGGCCCTCGGCATCGTCATCATCGCACTGGTCACGGCGGGCGTCCTGAGCCCGCACGCGGCGGAATCGGCGAGCTGACCCGAGCGGGCCCCCGCCCCTCACCGGACGACCGTCGCCGGGAAGCCCGCCCGGTCCCCGGCTCCCGCCCCCCCCGCAGCCGTTTCGGACATCTCCCGTGCGCCGGACGCCCGGAGCTGGACGGAGTGCTCGCCGCACCGCCCGCGGACTGCGCCGAAGCGGCCGTGGCCTGCGGATTCGGTGGATCCTCGAGGCGTAACGGGCGTAATCTGCCCGGTACTTCACCGTCGGCCGCGCCTTCCTGCATCCAATTGCCCGCAGGGCATATGCACTCTGGTCTGGCCCGACCGGACACGCGACCGCCTCCGGCGGTGACCAACCCCATACGTTCTGAGTAGCCGTGCGGTAGCGCACTGTCAGTGCTTGCCCCTAGGCTGTTCGGCATGTCCCCCGAGTCCCTCCCCCCTGGTTCCGTGCGGTCTGCTGCCGAGGTGAACGAGCAGATCCGGGCGCTGTGGCTGCGTGCGGGCGGCACCCTGTCGGCCCAGGAGCGCGCGGAGTACGAGCTGTTGGTGGTCGAGTGGGCGGAGGCCATCCGCGGGACGGTCATCGAGGCTGCCTGAGAGCGCAGTTCGGCGTCCGGGCCGTGGGAGAAGCCGTGCCGCGCCCGGCGGTGGCCCCGTCCGACGGTGCGGTTCCGGTGACGTCGACGGGGCGATCGTGCGTGATCGCCTTATGGTTCGTCTCATGACCGTCACAGGTGCGGCTGCGCCGGACGTGCCGCGCAGCGCTCTCGCCGATGCCGTTCTCGAGCGGCTGACCTCCGTGTACGCAGCCGCGGCCGATCCGGAGCGTGCCGTCTCGATGCGGGCGTACATGAAGGACGTGGCGCCCTTCCTCGGCATCCCCACCCCGGACCGTCGCGTCCTGTCGCGCACGGTCCTGGCCGGCACGGCCCGCCCCGACGAGGCCGACTGCACCGCGATCGCCCTGCGCTGCTGGCGCCTGCCCCAGCGCGAGTACCACTACTTCGCGGTGGACTACCTGCGCCGACATGCGGCCCGCTGCTCCTCCGCGTTCCTGCCCGTCGTCCGGCACCTCGTCACCGCCGTGCCCTGGTGGGACACCGTCGACCTGCTTGCCGCGCACGTCGTCGGAGTGCTGGTCGCGGCAGACCCCGCGCTCACGGCCGACATGGACGCCTGGATCACGGACGACGACCTCTGGGTGGCGCGCACGGCTCTGCTGCACCAGCTCCGCTACAAGGAACGCACCGACACCGAGCGGCTGTTCGGCTACTGCCTGCTCCAGTCCGGGCACCCCGACTTCTTCATCCGCAAGGCCATCGGCTGGTCCCTGCGCGAGTACGCCAAGACCGATCCCGGGGCCGTGCGGGACTTCCTGGTGCGGGAGCGGGGCCGGTTCGCCCCGCTGACGGTCCGTGAGGCGCTGAAGAACATCGGCCCCTGACGGCCATCGCCGCACGTACCCCGAAAAACCATTCGACGCCGGACAAACGGTCGGCGATGATCGTCGACATGTTCCGGTACGCCTTCCTCCTCGCAGCATCCGCCGTCGCGGATGCCCCGAAGGCTGCCGTCCCGATCCTCGTGGCCGCTGTCGACGGCGCCCGAAGCTGACCCTCCCCGGATCGTCCGGCGGACCCCGCAGGGGGAGGGTCGGCCAGTCCTTGGGGTCCCGCATTCTCCTTCACGGCTGAGAGGCTTCGAGGTACAGCCATGTCCAAAACGGCATACGTGCGCACCAAGCCGCACCTGAACATCGGCACGATGGGGCACGTCGACCACGGCAAGACCACCCTGACCGCCGCGATCACCAAGGTCCTGGCCGAGCGCGGCACCGGCACCTTCGTCCCGTTCGACCGCATCGACCGGGCCCCGGAGGAGGCCGCCCGCGGCATCACCATCAACATCGCGCACGTCGAGTACGAGACCGACACCCGGCACTACGCCCATGTGGACATGCCGGGCCACGCCGACTACGTCAAGAACATGGTCACCGGCGCCGCGCAGCTCGACGGGGCGATCCTCGTCGTCTCCGCGCTCGACGGGATCATGCCGCAGACCGCCGAGCACGTGCTGCTCGCCCGGCAGGTGGGCGTCGACCACATCGTCGTCGCCCTCAACAAGGCCGACGCCGTCGACGACGGCGAGGACGCCGTGCTGACCGACCTGGTCGAGATGGAGGTCCGCGAGCTGCTCACCGCGCAGGGGTATGCGGGGGACGCCGTACCCGTCGTACGCGTCTCGGGGCTGAAGGCCCTGGAGGGCGACCCGCGCTGGACGGCGTCCATCGAGGCGCTGCTCGACGCGGTCGACACCTATGTGCCCATGCCCGAGCGGTACCTGGACGCGCCGTTCCTGCTGCCGGTGGAGAACGTGCTCACCATCACCGGGCGGGGGACGGTCGTCACCGGCGCCGTGGAGCGCGGGACGCTCCACGTGGGGGACCGGGTGGCGGTGCTCGGCGCCGACGTGGAGACCGTCGTCACCGGCCTCGAGACCTTCGGCAAGCCGATGCAGGAGGCGCAGGCCGGGGACAACGTGGCGGTCCTGCTGCGCGGGGTGCCGCGGGACGCGGTGCGGCGCGGGCACGTCGTGGCGGCGCCGGGGAGCGTGGCGCCCAGCCGGCGGTTCTCGGCGCGGGTGTATGTGCTGTCGGCGAGCGAGGGCGGTCGCACGACGCCGGTCTCGACCGGGTACCGGCCGCAGTTCTACATCCGCACGGCGGATGTGGTCGGGGACGTCGACCTCGGCGAGGCGGCGTTCGTCCGGCCCGGCCAGACGGTCGAGATGAATGTGGAGCTGGGGCGGGAGGTGCCGCTGGAGCCGGGGCTCGGGTTCGCCATCCGTGAGGGGGGCAGGACCGTGGGCGCCGGTACGGTCACCTCCGTCGGCTGAAGTTCCACGACCGCAGGGGACGGGGTGTGGGGGCTGCGGGCCGGTTGCGGCCGGTCGCGCAGCTCTCCGCGCCCCTTGGGGTACTCCCCGCGCCGGTGTTTGCGCGGTACCGGCGACAATGGTCCCGTGAATGAAGCCGTACCCGTCACCCGGACCGTCGATCACGGCACCGCCAAGCTGATGCCCGACGTCGATCGGGAACGGGCCTGGCTGCTCACCGTCGACGGGGCGCCGCAGTCGTACGTCGATCTGGACGAGCCCGAGCATCTGGAGTTCGAGTACGCCCGTCGCCTCGGGTACGTCCTGGACGCCGTCGCCGAGGAGGGACGGCCGCTGCAGGTGCTGCACCTCGGGGGAGGGGCGCTGACGTTGCCGCGGTACGTGGCCGCGACCCGGCCCGGCTCCCGGCAGGACGTGGTCGAGGCCGACCGTGCCCTGCTGGAGCTGGTCGTCGAGCAACTGCCGCTTCCGGCGGGCTCGGGTGTCGCGCTGCACGCGGCCGACGCCCGGGCCTGGCTGGAGGCCGCCCCGGACGACTCGGTCGACGTGCTGATCGCCGACGTGTTCGGCGGCTCACGCGTCCCGGCCCACCTCACCTCGCTCGCCTACGCCCGCGAGGCCGAGCGGGTGCTGCGACCCGACGGGGTCTATCTGGCCAACCTCGCCGACGCGGCGCCCTTCGCCTTCCTCCGCTCCCAACTGGCCAATCTCGCGGCCGTGTTCGAGGAGCCGGTGCTGATCGCCGAGCCGGGCGTGCTGCGCGGACGGCGGTTCGGCAACGCGGTGGTCATCGCCTCGCACCGGAGGGTCGACACGGCCGCGCTCGCCCGCCGCACCGCGGCCGACGCCTTCCCCGCCCGGGTCGAACACGGCGCCGCGCTCAGGGCCTTCATCGGCGCCGCCCGGCCGGTCGACGACAGCGACGCCGTGCCCTCACCCGAGCCCCCCGACGGGGCTTTCGGCATCGGCTGAGGGCAGACGGACGGTGGTCGTGCGCCCGCTGCGGCGGGTCAGGGTGCGCACGTCCGGGACCAGCAGGACCAGGGCGGTGACCAGCACGACCGGGCCGGCACAGCCCTACAGGGCGGACGTGCGGCCGACGGCGGTCTCGACGGGGCCCGCCAGGGCCGTGGCCAGCGGCAGGAGCGAGACCGAGCCGAACCGGTCGTACGCCGAGACCCGGGAGGGCTTGTCCTCGGGGATCTCCCGGCGCAGTGCCATGGGCCTGAAGACGCCTACGGAGCTGTCTGATGAGGACCGCTGCGTTCTGGGTCAGGGGCGCAGAACAGCCAGGCCTACGTCTGTCACGACTGAGGCGGCGTGGTGTGCCCTGGTGGCAAGATGGATGCCTCGTTCAGCATGACGGAGCATCAGGTGAGCCGTGCGTCACGGTGGTTGTCGGTCGTGGCAGGCTCCTTGGCAGTGTTCGGGCTGTGCGTACTGCTGGGGAATCTGCTGTTGCCGTGGGATCAGGCAATACGGATCAGGACGGGTGCGGGTGCCGGCGCGGTGATCGCGGGCGTGCTGGGGGTCTGGGGATCGTCCCTGCTCGGTTCCTCGCCCGCACCGGGGACACCGCCTGCGAGCGGGCCGGTGGTTTCGGGTGATCGTGCCGTGCCCGGGGCCTGGGCGAGTCCGGTGGCCCACAGCTGGTCGACACGCGAGCGCTCGGTGACGTCCGGGTAGCGGTTGGTGCAGGACGGGCCGGCGCTGCCGCCCGACATCAGCTCACTGCACGGCCCGCCGTAGTCGTCCGGCAGGCCCAGCACGTGCCCGGTCTCGTGGGTGACGACGCGGACCGAGTCGTACTGCCGGTTCTGGGTGTAGTCGAGGAAGACGTATCCCTTTCCGTGGCCGTTGGTGGAGGTGTAGGACCCGCGCGGGTCGTTGCCCTCCTGGTAGGAGAAGTCGGCACCACCGCTCGACGCCTCCTGGAGCTTGACGTTGGACTCGGAGCTGTTCCAGATCGCGGCCGCGCTCGATATCTGCGAACGGAAGCTCGGTGCCTGGGAGGTGTTGTAGTAGACAGTCACCGCCTGCGCGTTCGGCTGGGCGGCGCGCTTCTCGGCGACGGACTTGAGTACGGCCTCGAAGAACGCCTTGTTGTTCGCGGCCTCCTGGACCGACCCTGCGTACTGTGCCACGGAGGTACCGGTGGCAGCGGACGGGGTGTCGGCCGTCCGGGCGCCGGCCGGCACCGCCGCGCCCAGCGCGCTGGAGGCCAGACCCAGGCCGAGAGCGAGGGCGAGGAGTCTCGCGGATGTTCGGGACGAGTTCATGTGGGGGGCTCCTACTCACTCGGTGACGCCGAGCGCCCGGTGCGCGGTCGAATCTGCGTGAACACCGGTTCCGAACTGCGGCGACGTCCTGTGGGTCGTCATTCTTAGAACGGCTCGACAGGGAGCGCAAAGGGTCCCCGCCACTACGTCGCCTCGTAGGTCCCTGGATCTCGCCGGGGCAGCGTGCGGGTCTCCGGTCCGCACATGGCGGCAGGAGGGGAAGCTGTCGTGGCGTCAGAAGCCTTACGTCACCGGGCAACGGGAGTGCGGGCCGGCCGGGGGAATTCCGGGACACGCGACGGGATCCGCATCTGTGCCAAGACGGACAAATCCTCAGATGTCTGCCATGCCGCGTCTACTAAGTGTGCCGGTTTGTTGGCGGGGCGCTGTGACCGACGTCATAGAACATGAGCTTCCGTTTCTTTCGCGTCCCACCGGCCCCGGGGCGCCCCCAGGGAGTCACCCTCGGCGCTGGGCGGCATCCCTCACCGCTGAGCCGCCGCCGCTCAGTCCTGATCAGGATGGAGGCCGGGACCGCCGTGCAGCCCGGCGAGCGGCGCGGGGGACAGGCCGGTGGGTTCCTCGCCCGCCTTCAGCAGCGTGCCGGCCGGGCCTGGTGGCTTCGGGACTGTGCGGGCCGGGCTGTCGTCAGCCGCGCGAACGAGGTGCGTGCCCGGTCGTAGGGTGCCGGGCTGGGCAGCTCATCAGCAGATCGTTCCTGCTGGTCTCGGCAGGACGGCCCCCAGTCCGTCTCGAACGGGTCGCCTGGCTCGACACCGGTCCCTCCTGTACCGCAGTACCCGTTCCGGTTCTGGCACCCGAAAGTTGCTGCTGGTGGTAGTGCTCGGCCGGGCAGCGGGGGCGCATCCGTCAGGAAAGGGCTCCGGGTTCGGATGCCGAAAAGTTACCTTCACCAGGGTGTTGCGCGGTCATCCAGGAGACGCCGAACACCTCCACCGTCGTACCCGCGACGAACATGACCGCGTAGAGGACGCCCACCGGCACCGGCACGGCCAGGGCGGCGGAGGGCAGGGACAGCGGGAAGACGCCCAGGGTGCCGGCGAGGAGCAGACGGCGGGGTTTCCGGCGGGTCATCCGCAGGGCGCCGGTCACCGCGCCCGCGCCGAACGCGCCCAGCGCCAGGCCCCAGGGGCCCGGCGCGCCCAGGCTGTCGCGGGCGACGAGCGGGCCGTAGACGGCGTCGGCCGCGCCGGCCACCGCGTTGGCGATCGAGAACTGCACGACGGTGCCCCACGGCCAGGGTCGGCCGACGAACTCCCGCCAGCCCTCCCGGAGATCGGCCGGCATGCCCTCGCCCGGCTCGCGCGGGGGTTCGTCGGTCCTCCCGGAAGAGACGGACGTGCACCGGCCAAGTTGCTGGGTGGCGGGGCCAGTTACTGGCGGGTTCCAGAGGCTTGTAAGATCCATTCCGAACGACTCAGGCCCTATTTGGGGGAACAACTCATGACCAAGCGCTTTTCCGCACTGGCCGTCTCCGTGGCCGTCGCCGGAGGCTTCCTCATCACGTCGGTGCCCGCTCACGCCGCCACGACGGCCCGCCCGGCCGTGGTTTCGAAGGCCGCCGTCACGTGCAACGAGGGCCAGATGCGCCAGCAGATAGCCAACCTCAAGAGCAAGGCCGCGAAGCTCAAGCAGCTGGGGGAGAACGCGGCGGCCAGGAAGGCGCTCAACGACGCGGCCGCGATCCAGAAGCGGCTCGACCAGTGCCTCGAGGCCGATCGGGACGCCAGCAAGCCGTTCCCCGGCTAAACATCCGGTTCGATGTGTGGCGGCGGCCGCCCCCGGGCGCCGGGGGGGGGGGGCGACCACCCGG